>NZ_JBFTLQ010000039.1:0-132153 GCF_056396525.1 Cupriavidus sp. 05T41 | reverse complement strand
GTGCGCCAGCGCTGTGCGGGCGATGCCGCGCAGGCGCAAGCGTTGCGCCAGCGCCGGCTCGGCATCGATGACCTGTTCCAGCGCATCGCCCACGCGCGCGCTCAGCGCCGGGCTCGCATGGCGCGAGCACACCAGCGGCAGGCCGGGCGCGCAAGCGGTGCCGCCGATCTGGCGCAGCGCCGCCAGCCGTGCGGGCAGGTGGTCGCGCACGAAGGCCAGCGTGACGCAATCGATGGCGGCCACGTCCGCCTCGCCGTGCGCCACGGCGTCGAGCGACGCCAGGTGCGAGCCGGTGCGCAGCGCGGCGGCAAAAAAGCGCCCCTGGCGTGCCAGCGGCGCCACCGCATGACGCAAGGCGTTCATGCCGCTGTGCGAGGCGTCGTCGTTGTACGCCACGCGCAAGCCGCGGCAATCCGCCAGCGTGGCCGGGCCGCCGGCGCGCACCACGATGGCACTGCTGTAGTGCTCGCCGTCGCAGCCCGGCGCATCGAACCGCGGCGTGCCGACGACGCGCACATGGCGCTGCAGGCCCTGCACCAGGGGGTAGCCGCAGGCCTGCGACAGCAGCAGGTCCGGGCGGCGCCAGAACGCATGCAGCGCGTCGTGCGTGGTGCCGGGGTCGACGGCGCGCAGGTAGAGCGGATCGGGCCCGCGCGCCAGCACGTCCGCCACGCGCGCAATCAGCGCCAGCCAGTCCGCGCGCAATGCGGGCGTCACGTTGTACATGGGCAGCGCGGCCACCCAGTGCCTGCGGTCATCCATGCGCGTTCACCCTGTCAGCCGCGCGCGCGCATCATTGCCGGCGCGCGTACCCGTTGCCGCCACCGCGGCGGCATGGCGGCGCGCGTCGCGGAACAGCGGATGCACCACCGGCGCGGCCGGGCGCAGCGCGAAGCGCGCCAGCCATTCGCCGTAGCCCTTCACCACGAAGCCGCCGCTGCGCCGCCGGTAGCCCGGCGCGCGCGTGCGATAGATGCCGCCCAGCGCGAACCACGGCACTGCCGGCAAGTCATGATGGACCAGGTGATAGTTGTTGTTGAGGAAAAGCAGGCGCCACGGCCACGCCGCCTCGTTGATGACGCTGCGCCGCGCCGGCAGCGCATGCGGCCGGTGCTCCTGGAACGAGCGCACCGCCGACAGCGACAACGCCGGATACGCCACGCCCGCCAGCATCAGCCACGGCGCGATGCCGCACGCGCGGTCGAGCCAGGCCAGCAGCGCGGCCAGCGCCAGCAGGTGCGCGAGCCATATCGGCACATCGCGCAGGTCGCCGCTGCGCACCTGTCGCCATGCGGCGGCCATCGTCTGCGCGATGGCGAACGCCGGCCCCAGCAGCACGCGGCCGGCCATCGTATTGCGCCAGCGCAGCAGCATGCGCAGCGCGGGGCCAGACGCCTGCCAGTCGCCAGGCAGCAGAAAGTAGCTCTCCGGGTCGGCCCCGGGGTGCGTGAGATGGTCGGCCGCGTGATGGATCAGGTGTTCGCGGCGGTAGAGGCCGTACGGAAACCACACCGCCAGCGGCGCCGCGCCGAACAGCGCGTTGAGCCAGGGCAGCCGCGTGGGATGGCCGTGCAGCAATTCATGCTGCAGCGACATGTACCACGTGGTGGCGACGGTCAGCAGCGCCGCCGTCAGCGGCAGGCCGAGGCGGGCCGCGTTGAGCGCGGTGCCGAACCACGCCGCGTAGACCGCCGCGATCAGCAGCCAGGTCGGCAGTTCGGTGCGCCAGAGCCAGGCGCGGCTGGCGCGCGCGATCTCCGCGCGCTGGATGTCGTCCAGGTAGATTGCCATGGCTGCGTCATCGTTGAACGGTGGCGGGCTGTACGGCAATCGAGGCGATGCGGACACCCAGGGCATCCCGCGCCGCCTGTCAAGCCGATGGGCGGCGAGCGCGGGGATGTCAGACCAGCTTAGGCGCCGTGGCGGAAAACGGAACGAAGGAAAGCCGATATGGATATGCGCACGCAGGCACGGGTACGCGCCGCGCGCTCAGTCGAGCACCTTGCCGCGCTGCGCCTTGACCTGGCTGCGCTGGTTCTTGCCCTCCAGGCGCCGCATGCGTGAGCCGAAGGTGGGCCGCGTGGGCCGCCGCGCGCGCGGCGGCGTGGCCACGCTGCGCACCAGCTCGTGCAGGCGCCGCACGGCTTCCTCGCGGTTCATCTCCAGGCTGCGATGCTGTTGCGCCTTGATCACCACAACGCCATCGCGCGTGATGCGGTGGTCATGCAGCTGCAGCAGCCGTGCCTTGTGGTCGTCGTCCAGCGACGACGACGCGCGCACGTCGAAACGCAGGTGCACCGCGTTGGACACCTTGTTGATGTTCTGCCCGCCGGCGCCCTGCGCGCGGATCGCGGTGATCTCATACTCGGTGTGGGGGATGTGGATATCTGGCGCCATGGCACGGATCATAGCAAGGCCAGGCGCGTCGACGTGGTGTCGGGAGGCGAAGCCGGGCCCGCCTCGCGGCACCCGCTTCGCCAAGGGAACGCCAAGGGAGCGTCAAGGGAAACCCGGTATTGCGAATCGTTCTTATCCACACTATGCTGATGCGCCAATCCACATTCCGGAGACCTTTATGCAACGTATCGCCCTGCTCTTGCTGGCCGGCGCATTTTCGACGGGCGCCTTCGCCAGCGCCAAATGTGTTGCCCATCCCAAGGCGGAATGGATGAAGGAGGCCGACGCCAAGGCCAAGATCGAAGCGCAGGGCTACACCATCAAGAAGTTCAAGGTGGACGGCAACTGCTATGAGATCTATGGCACCACGAAGGAGGGCAAGAAGGCCGAGATCTACTACGACACCAAGACGCTCGAGGTGGTCAAATCGGAAATCGAGAAGTAAGCCGGGAAGCGAGCCGCGCGCCGGTCCCGCCGCAATGACGGCTGCCGCCTCCGTTCGCGTCTGGGACCGCGTCGTGCGCGCCACGCACTGGTGCGTGGCGGCCCTGGTCCTGTGGGATCTGTACGAGGACTCGGGCGGCCCGCTGCATCGCAATCTCGGCTACGTGGCGGCCGGCCTCGTGCTCGTCCGCCTGGCCTGGGGCGCGATAGGCAGCAAGCCCGCGCGGTTCTCCAGCTGGGTGCCGGGCCCGTCCGGCCTCGCCACCTATTGCAAGGCCCTGGCAACGGGCCATCCGCCGCGCTACCTCAGTCATAGCCCGCTTGGTGCCGTGATGATGCTTGCGCTCTGGTTCCTGATCCTCGCGCTGGCGGCGACGGGCTGGATGTCCCGCCTCGACGCCTACTGGGGCGAGGACTGGGTTACCCGCCTGCACGGCGTGCTGGCCTACATCCTCATGGGCCTGGTCGCGCTCCATGTCATGGCCGCCATCGCGATGGGACGGCTTCACCGCGAGAACCTGATTGCCGCCATGCTGACCGGCAACAAGCGTCAGGGCGATCCGCCCGGGACCGATCCGCCTCGCTAGCCCCGCGTGGGAATCCGTCCGGCCAGGCGAAGCCATCCCGCACCGCTGCGGACCGGCACGAGGCAAGGCCGCGCATTGAGGCATACTTCTCTCGTGCGGCCCGCCGCGCGCCCGCTTCTTTGATCCCATCCGAAAGCTCCGGAATCGTGTCGGCGCACGTGGAGCCACCGCCATGCCAAACGTCGGACGACTTGTTCGCAGTGCCAGCCTGAACGGCTACATCGAGCTGATGGAGTCGCTTGGGCGTGATCCCGGGACGTTCCTTCGGAAGGTGGGGCTGTCGGCGCGCCTGCTCCGGGAACCCGGTGCGGTCATCCCCAGCCATGCCCTGCGCGAGTTGCTGGAAGTCACGGCAAGCGCCACGGGCATGGAAGACCTTGCGCTGCGGCTGGCGGCGCGCCGCACGTTCTCCAACCTGGGACCGATCAGCCTGGTGCTCAAGGAAGAGCCCTCGCCACGGCAGGCGCTCGATGCCTTGTGCCGTTACCTGAAGCTGCTCAGCCCCTCCCTGATCATGCGCATCGAGGATGTCGGCCAAACCGTCGTCATCAGCGAAGACCTGCTGCCCGGCCCGGGCCCGGCGACTCGCCAGGCGATGGAACTGAGCGTGGCCATGATGTTTCGCATCCTGCGCGAACTGATCGGCCCGCAGTGGCGGCCGCAACAGATTTGCTTCACGCACCGTCCGCCGGCCGACATGTCGGCCCACCGCGCGTTTTTTGGCCGCAACCCGATGTTCAACCAGTCGTTCAACGGCATGGTCTGCGCGGCGGCCGATCTGGACAAGTCGCGCACGCCCGACGACTCAGGGGCTACGCAACTGGCGCGCGACTACCTCGACGCAGCCCTGAGGCGCCGCGGCGACGGCATGCGCGAATCGTGCCGCGAACTGATCATGGCACTGCTCCAGGGTGGACGCTGCACGGCCCAGCAGGTGGCGCGGCACCTGCGCATCGATCGTCGCACGCTGCATCGCCATCTCATCGCGGAAGGGCTGACCTTTTCGGTCGTGCTCGACGAAGTGCGCTCGGAGCTGGTGATGCGTCACCTGCGCGAGAGCGACCTGCCAATCGGCGAGGTCGCGGGCCTGATGGGATTTTCGAACCAGAGCAGCTTCAGCCATTGGTTCCGTGCCGCCTTTGGCTGCAGCGTCACGCAATGGCGCATGCAGACGGCCGACCATTCGGCAAATGCGGCGGCTTCAACCCTGAGGCGTCGCCGCCCGGTTCCCGCCGTCAGTCGGCAATGAGCACGATCTTGCCCATGTGCTGACTGCGCTCAATGTAGGCGTACGCTTCACCGATCGAATCCATCGGGAATGTGCGGTCGATCGGCAGGCGAAGCTTGCCTTTACGGAAGTACGGCAGCAGATCGCGCGCGCAAGCCTGGACGCACTCGACGCGCTCCTGCTCGCTGCGCGTGCGGAACGTGGCACCCATCAGCTTCAGGCGATTCAGCCACAGCAGGTTGATATCGACCTGCGCCGTGCTGGCCCCGCCCAGCCGCGCGAGATTGACCAGGCGCCCCTTTACCGCAAGGCTCTTGATATGGTCCTCGAAGACCGAGCCGCCAATGGTATCCATGATGACGTCAACGCCACGGCCGCCGGTGGCAGCCATGATGGCTTCGACCTGGGGCTCGCGGGATGCATCGATGCCGACATCCACCCCATGGCCGCGCAGGCGCTCCAGCTTTTCCGCCGACCTCGAAGACGCGATCACCGGCCGGGCGCCAAGTGCCGACGCGATCAGGATTGCGGCCATGCCGATGCCGCCCGAGGCACCATTGATGAACACCGACTCGCCGGCCTTCAGCTCACCGTTGCTGACCAGCGCGTCATGGGCGGTGATGAACACATTGGGGAACGCTGCCGCGTCGATCCACGACACATCCTCCGGGACCGGCATCAGCGCCAGCGGGGCGGCGACCACATATTGGGCGTGGCAGCCGCGGCCATGGCCCATGACCCGGTCGCCTTCGCGCCAACCGCTGACCTGGTCGCCAACGCTCTCGACCTCGCCCGCAAACTCGACGCCGGCGGTCATCGGGGCGCCCGTACGATGCTCCCGCATGTACTTGATCTCGCCATAGTTGATCCCCGACGCACGCACCCGGACCAACACCTCGTTGGGGCCCGGCCGCGGAACCGGAATGTCCTGCACCGCAAGCCGACCACCGTCGGCGCCGGGCAATACGCGTACTGATTTCATCCTGCCTCCTGTTGATCTCGTCCTGCTGGCGTCGTGACGCCAGCGCCTGCCTGCCTTTCAGTTGCTGCTTGTCGCGATGCGTTGGCGGTCGCGAGTTCCGGCGCCGCAACGACGTATGCAATGAACTTCATCCGCACGGCGACCGGATTCGGGAGTCATCACTCCGGGGTGAAGTGGATCGAGCGCAATAGCTTGCCCTGGCGCTCGTAGGATTCCCGCACGTCCCTTGAAAGCTCCTCCGAGGTAGCCGGCGAGCCAATTTCCATACCCAGGTCTTCGATCTTTCGCCGTAGCGAGGGCGATTGCATGGCCTTGAGCGTGGCCTCGCGCATTTTGGCCACCACGGCCGGCGGCACACCTGGCGCCGACCAGAGCCCCATCCAGCCCACTTCATTGAGATCGGGATAGCCCAGCTCTGCAAAGGTGGGAACGTTGGGAAGCGCGGAGATCCGCTGGGGGAAGGCCACCGCGAAGGCCCTGAGCTTTCCGGACTTGATGAACGGCAACGACGTTGCCGGGCCGTCGAACATAAGAGGCACCTGTCCGCCCATGATGTCCTGTAGTGCGGGCGGGGACCCCTTGTAGCTGACGGCACCGGTATCGAGTCCGGCGAGACGATTGAATTGCACGCCGATCGTCTGACCACGCAAGCCGATGCCAAAGTTCGCGTAGTCGATCTTGCCCGGGTTCGCCTTGATGTACGTGACCAGCTCGGCAAGATTCTTCGCGGGCAAAGCGGGGTTCCCGACGAATATGAGGCCCTGCCGGGTGAGCTGGGCAATCGGCACGATGTCCTTGAACGGATCGTAGGACACCTTGATGGCGTGCGGCACTTCGGCGGCAATCCCCTTCTGGATCAACAGGAATGTGTATCCGTCCCGCGGCGCGGACAGCAGGCCCTGGACGGCGACGACGCCAGCCGCGCCAGACTTGTAGTCGACGATAACAGTCTGGCCAAGCGGGCCCTGCAACTCATAGGCAAGGAGGCGAGCCACGATATCCGCGGTGCCGCCCGGCGGCGCGCCAACGAGTATCCGCACAGGCTTGGCTGGCCATCCGGCGGCCTGGGCGGCATCCATGGCCGGCATCCACGCGCCAATGGCGAACGTGAGCGCCAGGGCCTGGCTAGCAATCTTGGTGAGGCGTTTCATTGCGGTCTCCTTTCTGTCGGACCGGCCGCTACCGATGCGGGGTGGTCTCCGCAATCGGCATGCGTGGCCGGTAGCGAAGCACGTATCGCGTGGCAGCGTCGCTCGGCGGGCGGGCTGGGCGTCTCACTGCGTCTTGCGCAGGAAACCCTGAGTGCCGCCATTTCGGTTGGGCGCGAAGCCGTTGGCCTGCAAGGACTCCTCCACCGAGTCGTAGAACACGCCGATCTTGCTGATCTCCCGCGCTTGCTTCGCGGTGGCGATCTCGCGACCAAATTCGTGCGAGATGCGTACCAGTTGCTCGATCTGCTTCACGGTGCTCTGTTTCGCGGTACGCCTCTGGTTCCACAGCACGTCCTCCGTGCCGCATCGCACATGCAGGCCCATGGCAATTCCCATCATGTTGACCGGGAGCACGTTTCGCACGTTGCTCTCCACCGTCACGACCGCGCCGTCCGGCACGCCGCGCATGAAATTGGCGAGGCTGTACGCGTTGGGCGTATCCATGCCGCCACCGATCGCCACCCAGTTCATGACCAGCGGCCCTTTGTAGAAACCGCGGCGCATCAGCCGCTCCACAGACTCGAAGCTGTTGGTGTTGTAGCACTGGAAGGCGCTCTGGATACCCTTGGCGGTCAGGCGGCGGACGTGCTCCTCCACCCAGCCTGGCTGCGCGGGCACCGTCATTTCCTTGTAGGCGTTGAAGCTGGCCGGATTCGCGCGCGAGGTACCCCGGAAGTCCGCGTCTTCCGCATGATCGGTGACGTTCATTTGCGAGGTGTTGACCGTCACCGTGACCTGGTCCGGCGTGGGATCCAGCTCGGCCAGCATGTGGCGGGTATCGTCGGACAGCCACTTGGCGGCCTGGCCTTCGTCCTCGGGGGCGAAGGAAATGGAGCCGCCCACCTGGATGATCATTTCCGGCACCGCCTTGCGCACGCCGGCGATCAGTTCATTGAACTTCGACAAGCGCTTGCTGCCCTTGCCATCGAGTTCGCGCACGTGCAGGTGCAGAACCGTGGCGCCGGCGTTATAGCAGTCCACCGCCTTCTGGATCTGGTCTTCCATCGTGACGGGAATGTCCTCGGGGAAGTCGGAGGGCAGCCAGCCCGGGGCATAAGGTGCGGCCGTGATGATCAGCGGTTGCTGGTTTTCGGGAAAAAGGTGACCGTCGAGGAAATTCATGGTGATTCTCCGGAAAGAGGGGCTGTGTGCGAATCAGCAGGGGGTGTCGCCCACGATGCCGGCGCGCTCCATCTTGCGCGGTGCCGGCCAGTAGTCGTTGAGTGCGTAGTGCTGCGTGCAGCGGTTGTCCCAGACCGCGACGTCGCCCTCTTGCCACGACCAGCGGACCTGATATTCGGGAATGGTCGCGCGGCTGATCAGGTAGTTGAGCAGCAAGGAGGCGCCGGGCGCCTTGTCGATGCCGTGGCGCACGTTCGCCGGCGTGCTGTAGTTGGTGAGGTGCGTCGAGAACCCCGCGCCGACGAACAAGATCTTCTCGCCGGTCTCCGGATGAGTGCGCACCACGGGGTGCTCCACCGACGGATGCTCCTGGACCAGCCTGGCGCGCGCTTCCGGCGTCATGACAGCCCCGAAGCTTTGCTCGATGCTGGCCCTGGCCCGCAGGCCGTCGATCTTCTGCTTGATCTCCTCCGGCAGTTCCTCGTACGCCTTCACCATGTTCACCCAGATGGTGTCGCCGCCGATCTCGGGGCATTCTATGCAGCGCAGCACCGCCCCCATTGCGGGGTTGGGGCGCCACAGGCCGTCGCAGTGGTAGTTGTTCTCGTAGCTGTGCGGGTTGTCACTCCGGTACACGCGCACGAGGCCCGGATAGTCCGGATCGCTGCCGACCACCGGATGGTCTTCCAGCTTGCCAAAGCCGCTCGCGAAGGCCACGTGCTCCGCGCGCGTGATGGCCTGCTTGCGAAAAAAGAGGACCTTGTGCTTGAGCAGCGCCACCTTGATCTCGGCGAAGAGCGCCGGGTCGCGCGATGCCTCGCCGAGATCAACTTCCGAAATCTCGGCCCCGATGGCGGGGGTGATTTGCCTGATTTTCATTTTCTCGTCTCCTGCAGTCTGGTGAATCCAGGGACAGTTCAGTGCCTGGCTTCTGGAGAACGAGTATCTGGGGCTCCCGACTTCCGCGCTTGCTTTCCTGGGACATCCATTTGCTAATTTGGGACACGGCGAAGAGACCGCGACAAGCCGCCATGCGTTGCGTGAAAGCAGCCGGCACGCATCGGGTGCCGAATCCGTATCGCGTTGTGGGCAGAAAGGTTCGGTAACGCCGAAGCGCGGGGCGTGCCGATGCCGGGCGGTGCCGGATTGAAGGCATTTGGCCCCGATGCCTTACCTCGTTGCCAGGGACGCATGGACGGCCGCGAGATCGCAGGCGCAGTGAGACTGCCGGGCGCAATCGGGATCGCAATCGCGATTGGGAGTGGCTCGACGCCTGCCGCCGGGCGCCCCGGGAAGCTGCGATGCGAGGCGAGCCGCCAGCGCATGTCGGCGCATCTTCGGCCCTTCAGACCTCAGGCCATGAATAACCAGTCCGACAGTAGCCGGACATTGATTTGCCCTTTCTCGAACGACTTCCCGATCGACGGACCGATGCATACCTGGTGGCGGGCCCGGTTGAGGCAAGACCGGCACACGGGAGGTCATGCGCGCAGGTAAGCGCAAAACGCCCGCGCCAGCTCTTCATCGAATTCGCCGCTCGCCAGCCGCAGTGGCCCGGGATTGTTGAGCATCGCATTGATGATGCTCCCGACGGCGAACTGGAAGGCGATCCGGATGCGCCGCTCCAGCAGCGCCGGGTCGGCTCCGCCGTGCAACGGCACGAGCAGCGGCAAGGCCTCCTCGATGAATGCGTGCCGACCTTCCTTGAAGCGGGGCCATGCGGTGCCCCGCGCTTCCAGGATCGTCGCCCGCAACACCCCCTGGTGGCGCAGCACGACGCGACGCAATTCGGCCAACAGCGCGTGAACGGCCGTCTCCAGGACCCACTCTCCTTCCTTCAACGTGGCGAGACGCGCCCGCATCGAGAGACGCGAGTCTTCCTCCGCCACTGCCTGCAGGGCGCGGAAGAACGCTTCCTTGCTGTCGAACCGCCCATAGAACGCCCCCGTGGTCACGCACGCCGCGGCACACACTTCCTGGATGGTTACGCTGTCGAGCCCGCGCTCGCACAGCAGCTCGCGCCCCGCCTTCAGAAGGGCGTCTGTCGTCCGCCCGGCGCGGGTGTAGCGCGGAGGAACGAAGCCGGGCTGGCCATCCAGCGCGGCCAGGGCCTTGTGTCTTGTCATGTCTTTCCCGCGCTTATGTCTCGTCGTGGTTTTCCCCTGCCCCCCCGAACTACTGGTTGCGTCCGCTCAGGGGACAAGCCCAAAATATATTCACCATTATAAATTGGAGACAGGCCATGAATGGCGTCCACGCTGCGCAAGCCACGATGTCCGCCCCCGCCGTGGTTCGCCCCGGCGCGCTGCATTCCACCTTTACCGTCGGCCGTATTTCGCCGGCGATCGGTGCCGAGATCGGCAATATCGACCTCGCGGCGCCCCTCGACGACGACACGATCGCCGCCCTGCGCCAGGCGCTGGTGGAGCACAAGGTGCTGGTGTTCCGCGACCAGGACATCACCCCCGCGCAGCACGTGGCGCTGGCGCGCCGCTTCGGGGAACTGGAGATCCATCCCACCTTCCCGCACCACGACGCGCTTCCCGAACTCGTGCTGCTCGGTGGCGACGACAAGCGCCCCGCGATGGAGAACGGCTACCACAGCGACGTGTCGTGGCGCGAAATTCCGTCGATGGCGTCGATGTTGCGCTGTGTGCAGTGCCCCGAGATTGGCGGCGACACCGTATGGGTCAACATGGCGCTGGCCTACGAGCGGCTGCCCGAGCACCGCAAGCAGCAGATCGAGGGACTGCTGGCCGTGCACGACATCGGCCCGGCCTTCGGCGACAAGATGACCCCCGAGCAGCGCTGGCAGTTTCCTCCCGCCACGCATCCGGTGGTGCGCACCCACCCCGAGAGCGGCGAAAAGATCCTCTACGTCAATGGCGGCTTCGTCACCCACTTTGCCAACTTCAGGACGTGCAATCCGGTGCGCGGTGCGTTTGAATCGCATTCCGAGAAGCAGGACCTGCTCGACTATCTGCTCCGGCAGCCAGCCATCCTTGAATACCAGATGCGGCTGCGCTGGCGCCCGAACACCATCGCCTTCTGGGACAACCGCTCCACCCAGCATTACGCGATCCAGGACTATTTCCCAGCCGTGCGACGCATGATGCGGGCGACGATCATCGGCGATCGCCCGGTGTGAGCCGCACGGTCGCGAGATAAACGAGACGAGCGAGACAATCGAACCAAACGAGGCAGGGAGGCAGCAGATGAAATGGAAAGCAATGGTCGGCGTCGCCGCGCTGGTTTGCAGCGTGGCGGCCCGGGCCGACACGTATCCGAGCCGTCCGATCACCTTCGTCGTTCCCTCCGCGGCGGGCGGCGCCATGGATTCCATCGCGCGGGCGCTCGCCGAATTGATGAGCAAGCGCATGGGCCAGCCAATCATCGTCGATAACAGGCCGGGCGCCGGCGGCATGCTCGGCACGCAGTACGTCGCCCGCGCCGCGCCCGATGGCTACACGGTGCTGGTTACGCATTCCGGCCCCTTGCTCACGGCGCCCTTCATGTACTCGAAGGTGCCCTATGACGTAAAACGCGACTTGAGCTTCGTGTCGCAGATCTGCACCGGGCAACTCGTGCTTGCGGTGAACCCGCAGAAGGTGCCGGCGAAGACGGTGAAGGAGTTCGTGGCGTGGGCGCAGCAGCACAAGGGCAGCGTGACCTACGGCTCGTATGGCGTGGGCTCGGCGGCGCATATCATGGGTTCGTATTTCAGCGAGTCGAACAGGCTCGACATGACGCATGCCGCGTACAAGGGCGAGGCGCCGATGGTGCAGGACCTGATCGGCGGGCAATTGGACTGGGGCATCGGCACCGTGGGCGTGATGGGGCCGCATTTCCAGAACGGCCGCCTGCGTCCGCTCGCTGTACTTGGTGACCGCCGCCCGGCGGAGCTGCCGAACGTACCGACCATGGCCGAATCGGGCTTCCCGCAGTCCGAGTACAAGCCTGTCGGCTGGGCCGGGATGCTGGCCCCGGCAAATGTGCCGCCCGCCGTGCTGGACCGGCTCGAGCAGGAAGTGCGTGCAGCCGTGCAGACCACGTCGATGAAAGCGCGCTTCCAGGTCTTCGGCATGTACGCGCTTGGCACCAGTTCCGCCGAATTCCGCCGCGACTTCGACGCCACCTCGCCCGTGACCGAACGGATGATCCGGTTGTCCGGCGCGAAGGCCGACTGACCAATACATCCGAATCCGGCGCGAAGGGCCTCACCGAAAGCGCGCTTGCCGGCATCACGCGCAACCCCTGGCGGACCGGCCGCACGCCAGGCGGCAGCGGCGTCGGCGTCGGCGTCGGCGAATTTCTCGATCATGCTCGATGGCTTGCGGGCACGGATGCAAATGTGGCGGGTGTGAAGAATCTTGCTTCAGATGACGCGCAAGGTCGCGGATGGACAGTACTGGAAGCTGGCGGAGATGCCCGGAATCTACGAAGAACAATATGCATGGCTGGATTCACGGCCATGTCGTTCCCTCATTGCCGGCAATCGTGAGAATGGCGCAGGCATTCGGCGGCCCAATCCCGGACGTGCTGCTGAGCAATGAGATCTTCCCGCGCTACCAGACCCGGTTCAGCAAGACGCTCTTGGGGCTTCATGCTCCGCGCCGCCGAAGCGGAAAGGTGAATTGAACGTCGGTGCAAGGCAAGATCGAGGAACTTGCGGGCGAGCAGTTGCCCCTCCGGGAGGTGGCGCCGGCTGTCGGCCGATCACCTGACACAGTGGGTCACGCCGCTGACAACGGTGCCGGCACCGAAGCTGGCTGCAGTTTAGCTACAGTCGCCCTTCGCGGCGGTGGTGGGAAAAGCGGGAGTCCCTTGTAGGGATTGGCGCGCCCGGCTGGGATCGAACCAGCAACCCCTGCCTTCGGAGGGCAGTACTCTATCCATTGAGCTACGGGCGCGGCGGGTACATCGCTGGCAGCGCGCGAATGGCGCCGCTGGAAAGTCGCATAGCATACAGCGTTTGCCCCGCAGCGTCCATGCCAGCCGCACAGGTGGTGGTGCGGCGACGTCCGGCGACGTCTCTTCCAAGCCGCTTTTGCCTCCATCCTGTAGGTCTTTGGGGCTATAATCGCGAGTTATTTGTGTACAAACGGGGCTGCGCAGCGTCCACATGGAGTCAGGGGACGGTGACGGCTGGCTCCGCCTGCTGGCGCTTTCACGGGCTGGCCGGGAAGGGATAACGGTCCGATGCGCACAACTGGCCGGGAGGGTTGGCCACTGGGCAAGCGGCCTGACAAGGCAGCCGATCGCGAGCTGCTACGGGTTTCCTGCAAAATCGAGAGTTGAGCATGAGCGACGTCCACAACGAGCACGAAGAACACGAGTCACCCATCAAGACCCCCAAGCAGTTGATTGCTGTCGTGATCGCCGCCTTCCTGGTGCCGATCATCGTGATCATCCTGCTGGTCAATTTCGTCGGGCACGGTTCCAAGGAAGGCGCCGGTTCGTCGACCACCGTCGAAGCCGTCAACGACCGCATCAAGCCGATCGCCTCGCTCGAACTGAAAGATCCCAATGCGCCGCGTGTCTACAAGACGGGCGAACAGGTCTACAAGGAAGTGTGCGCCGCATGCCACGCTACCGGTGCCGCAGGCGCGCCGAAGTACAGCAACGCCGCTGACTGGGCACCGCGTATCGGCCAGGGCTTCCAGGGGCTGCTGAACTCGGTGCTGCACGGCAAGGGCGCCATGCAGGCACGCGCCGGCACCACCGCCGACGACTACTCGGACTATGAACTGGGCCGTGCCGTGGTCTACATGGCCGACGCCGGTGGCGGCAAGTTCCCCGAACCGGCCGCTCCCGCGGCCGCCGCGCCGGCCACGGCTGCCGCTTCGGACGCTGCCCCGGCTGCCGCTGCCGCACCGGCTGCTGCTGCCGCACCCGCTGCTGCGGCCCCGGCTGCCGCCGCAGCTGCCGCGCCGGCTTCGGCCGAAGTGGGCAAGAAGGTCTACGAACAGGTCTGCGCCGCCTGCCACGCCGCCGGCGTTGCCGGTGCGCCGAAGTTCGGCGACAAGGCTGCCTGGGCACCGCGCCTGAAGGAAGGCATGGATGCCGTGCACGCTTTCGCGCTCAAGGGCAAGGGCGTGATGCCGCCGAAGGGTGGCTACGCCGGCTCGGACGCCGACGTGATCGCCGCGGTGGACTACATGGCGAACGCTTCGAAATAAGCTGCCATGCGCCGCGTGAGCGGCGCCGTGGTCCGACGAAAAAGCCCGCGGCATGCCGCGGGCTTTTTCATTGGTGCGGCGCCGGTCCGGCGCGGCGGGCTGGCCTCAGACCACGCGCGAGTAGCGCAGCGGCATCGCCACGGGCGTACCCGCATCAGCGTTGCGGGCCGGCGCGGCGGTCTTGCCGGCCCGGCCCGCGTCGTCGCGCAGGTAGCTGTCGAACACCATGGCCAGCCGGCGCACCAGCAGCCGGCCCAGTGGCGTGACCTCGATGCGCCCGGCTGCGATCCGTACCAGCCCGTCTTCGGCCAGCCGCGCCAGCTCGGCCAGTTCGGTGGCGAAGTGCGCCGCGAAGTCGATGCCGTGGCGGGCGGCCACCGCGTCCGTGTCGAGCACGCCGTTGCACATCAGGGCGCCGATGACGTCGCGCCGCAGGCGGTCTTCGCCGCCTGTGGCAAAGCCGCGCATCACCGGCAGCGCGCCCTTGTCGAGCGCCGCGTAGTAGCCGTCGAGCGTGCGGGCGTTCTGCACATAGCGGCCGGCCACCGCGCCGATCGACGACACGCCGAAGCCCAGCTGGTCGTAGCCGGCGTGGGTGGAATAGCCCTGGAAATTGCGCTGCAGCCGGCCTTCGCGCTGGGCCACGGCGAGCGCGTCCTGCGGCAGCGCGAAGTGGTCCATGCCGATATAGACATAGCCCGCCGCCGTAAGCTGCGCGATGGTGCCGGTCAGGATGTCGAGCTTTTCCGCGGGCGCGGGCAGCGCGCGCTCGTCGATGCGGCGCTGTGGCTTGAACACATGCGGCAGGTGCGCGTAGCTGTACACCGAAAGCCGGTCCGGGCACATCGCGAGCACCTGCTCCACGGTAGTGGCAAAGCGCGCCGCGGTCTGGTGCGGCAGCCCGTAGATCAGGTCCATGCTGACCGAGTGGAAACCGAGCCGTCGCGCGGCATCGACCACGGCGCGGGTTTCGGCCTGCGACTGCACGCGATGGATGGCCTGCTGGACCTCGGCATCGAAATCCTGCACGCCGAGGCTGATGCGGTTGAAGCCCAGTTCGCCCAGCAGCGCCATCTGCGCCTCACCCACGCGGCGCGGGTCGATCTCGATGGCATGCTCGCCTTCGGGCAGCAGGTCGAAATGCGTGCGCAAGGCGCCCATCACGCGGCGCATCTCGGCGGCGTCGAGGAAGGTCGGCGTGCCGCCGCCCCAGTGCGACTGCACCACCGCGCGCCGCGCGCCGAGCCGTGCGGCCACCATGCCGATCTCGCGCACGAGGTAGTCCACGTAGCGGCCGCTGCGGCGGTGGTCGCGCGTGATGATCTTGTTGCAGCCGCAGTAGTAGCAGATGTTCTCGCAGAACGGCACATGCACATAGAGCGAGAGCGGTGCCTGCCGGCCGTCGGTTGGTTCTGCCGCGCCGCAGTCGGCCAGCGCCCGCAGGTAGTCCGCTTCGCCGAAGCGGTCGTGGAAGCGGTCCGCGGTGGGGTAGGAGGTGTAGCGCGGCCCGTTGATGTCCATGCGCCCGGCCAGCGCGCGGAAACCGGCCAGGGCGTCTTGCCCGCCCGGCCGCTTGCCGGCGCAGGCCGCGCCGCAGTTGCCGGAGCAGGTGCGCGGCGGGCTGTCCGCCGCGGAGGCGGTGCGCTCGGAGGACAGCGCGAAGGATGGCGTGGCGGGGGCAGTCGCAGGCATGGGGCGGCCTTCGTATGGGATTTCGATGACCCATCGTAGAGGGGGCCGGCCCCGCCGGCGTTGACCGGCATCAAGCCGCCGCGATCGAGCGTGCAGCGCACTTGCGTCCGCGTCGCCCCGGCGTCACGCGCGGCGCGCGCGGCGCGCAGCATGCTCAGCAGCGCTCAGGCACGCGGCAGCGTGATGCGCACGCGCAGCCCGCCCTCGGGCCGGTTGGCCAGGCTCAGCTCGCCGCCGTGGCGCGCGACGATGTCCGCGGCGATCGACAGGCCCATGCCCACTCCGCCGGTGGCGCGGCTGCGCGAGGACTCCAGCCGGTAGAACGGCTCCAGCACGCGCGCCATTTCCTCGGGCGGAATGCCGGGCCCGTTGTCGCACACATCGATCACCACGCGCTCCGGGCTGTCGGCCAGCTCGATGCGGGCGCTGCCGCCGTAGCGGTGCGCGTTCTCCACCAGGTTGACCACGGCGCGGCGCAGTTCGGCCGGATAGGCCAGCAGCGGCGCGGCGTCGCCGCTCAGGCTGACGTCCTGGCCGATCTCGCTGGCATCGTCCACCACCGCCTGCAGCAGGGCATGCACGTCCACGCGCTGGCGCGGCGCGGCATTGCCGTCGCGTTCGCGCAGGTAATAGAGCGTGGCGTCGATCAGCCCGTTCATTTCCGCCAGGTCCTGGCGCAGGCGATAGCGCACCTGGTTATCGTCCACGCCTTCGATGCGCAGGCTCATGCGCGTAAGCGGCGTGCGCAGGTCGTGCGACACCGCCGCCAGGAACCGCGATTGTTGCGCGAGCTGGGTGCGGATGCGCCGCTGCATGTGATTGAAGGCCTTGGCCGCGGCGCGCGCCTCGGCCGGGCCGCTCTCCTCGTCCAGCGGCGGCGCGTGCACGTCCTGCGCCAGCCGGCCGGCGCTGCTGGCCAGGCGTTGCACGGGGCGCGCCAGCAAGCGCGCGCCGGCCCAGGATGCGGCGATGATGGCGGCAAGCTGGAACAGCAGCCCGAGGCGGGGCGGGCCAAAGCCGCGCGGCCCGCGCGGGTGGCGGTGCCGGGGCGGCGCGCTGTTGGCTTCGGGACCGGCGCCGAAATTCCCGCCCGGGCCGCCGGCGCGCGGTCCCGCGCCGGGTTGCCCCTCGTCGCCCGGCGGCGGAGGCGGCGGTTCGTCGCCCGGCACCAGCGTGAAGCCGCTCGCGCCGGGGCGCGGGAATACGCTTTCGATCACGGTGACGCCCAGCAGGTGAACGGCCAGCATGATGGCCGCCATCACCAGGAACAGGCGCACGAACATCGAGTCATGGCGGGCCAGCCAGCCCGCGCGCTCAGCCTTCGACGGTGCCGGTGAAGACATAGCCCTCGCCTCGAACGGTGCGGATCAGCGCCGGGTCGCGCGGATCGTCGCGCAGTTTCTGGCGCAGGCGCGAGACCAGCAGGTCGATGCTGCGGTCGAATACGTCCAGGTCGCGGCCGCGCGCCTGGTTGATCAGCAGCTCGCGGTCCAGCACCCGGTTGGGATGCTCGATAAATGCCAGCAGCAGGCGGAATTCCGCGTTGGAAAGCGGCACCACCGTTTCCTCGCCGTCCACCAGCTGGCGCAGCGTGGTGTTCAGCCGCCAGTTGCCGAAGCGCACTTCGTGGCCGCCCACCGCCGCCGGGCGCTTCGGGCCGGCGCCGCCGCCGCCGCGCGTGCGTCGCAGCACGGTGTGGATGCGCGCCACCAGTTCGCGCATCTCGAAGGGCTTGGTGACGTAGTCGTCCGCGCCCACCTCGAGGCCGACCACGCGGTCCGCCAGTTCGGTGCGCGCGGTCAGCATGATGACCGGCAGGTCGCCGCGCTCGCGGATCTCGCGGCACAGCGCCAGCCCGTTCTCGCCGGGCAGGGAAAGGTCGAGCACCACGAGGTCGTAGTCGCGCGCGGCCAGCGCGGCGCGCATGGCGGTGCCGCCCTCGGCGCCATCGGCTTCGATGCCGAAGGTGGCGAGATATTCGGCCAGCATGGCGCGGATCTGCGGGTCGTCGTCGACGACCAGCAGGTGCAGGGGCGAGGCGGGAGAAAGGTCCATCGGGATATCGGTATGGCAGGTGGCAGCCGTTGGCTGCGTGGTTTGCGGCGCGCCGGACGGCGGCCGACGCGGGATGCGCGCCGAGGCAGGCGGCGCATTGCCTGCGCCAGGCGAACACTCTACCAGCACGGCGGGGCGTCCTGATGGACACGGTGTGGCGGCTTTGTATCAGTTCCGATACGAAACGCCGGGCCCGGCGGCCAGCGTGTACGCCAATGCTTCGCCATGCTGACCAAGCGCTCAAGCAGATGCCGGCGCGTCTTTTTAAGATGACATGTCGGCAACCCGCCGCTTGTTTGGGCCTGCGCACGCTATGCTGGATGACAGCGGCATGAGGCCGGGGCCAGCGCGCCGGGTTGCTCCTTTCCCATGACGACTCTGGAAACTGCCATGAATCAGACACAAGGATCGCTGCCCCGCCCGCTGCCCCGCCCGCGCGCCTTTGTCGCGCTGGCCCTGCTTTGCGGCGCCTGCGCCACGGCGCTGCCTGCCTACGCACTGCCGGCCGGCGCACCCGAGCGGCCGGTGCCGCCTTCGCTGCGCGAAGACTTGGCGCTGACGCCGGCCCAGACTACCCTTTGGCATGCCGCGCGCGCCGCGCAACGCGAGGCCCGGGCGCACGCGCTGGAGCTGCGCGCCCGCTTTATCCGCGAAGGCGGCGAGATCGGCCCGATGGACCCCATGGACCTGATGGACCCGACCGACCCGACGGACCCGATGGACGAGCCAGGCACGGAGACGCCGCTGCGCGAGCGGGCGGCGCGCGAAGACCGCTTGCGCGATGCGCTGGAGCACGACCGGCGCATCGCGCGCGACCGGAGGATTGCGTTCGAAGACAGCCTGGACGCGGCCCAGCGCAGTCGCCTGCGTGCCCTGGCCGGCACGCCACGCTGGGCAGGGCCGCCGCCGGGAGCGCCAATGGGGGCCTTCCCAGGCCACGCGCATGGCCCGGCGCCCATGCCCTGCGCCATTGCCGGGCCCGGTCCGGCAGGCGTACCCGGTGCTGCGGCACCCTATCGACAGGAAGCCAAAGATGCACGATGAAGCACTCATGCCTGACGATGGCCGGCGCCGCTTTCTGGGCGGCGTACTAGGCACCGGCCTGCTTGGGCTGGCCGGCGAGACCGGCGCGGCCCCGGCCGCCCCGCCACTGCTTTGCCTGCTGACGCCCGAACTGATGGAAGGCCCCTTCTATATAGACCAGGCCCTGGTGCGCAGCGATATCCGCGACCACCGGCCCGGGATTCCGATGCGGCTGCGCCTGCTCGTGGTGGACAGCACGCGCAACTGCGCGCGGGTACCGGGCGCGGTGGCCAGCATCTGGCATTGCGATGCCGGCGGCGAGTACAGCGGATACGACCAGGCCAGCCTCCAGCCGCCCGGTGGGCCGCATGATGGCAATGGTCCTCCGCACGGTGGCGCCGCGGCGCCGGCGGAGCCGGGCGGCATGCATGTCGTGCCCGACAACAAGCTGCGTTTCCTGCGCGGCGTGCAGACCACCAGGGCCGACGGCAGCGCCCAGTTCCTCACCATCTACCCAGGCTGGTACGCGCCGCGCGCGGTGCATATCCACCTGAAGATCCATCTTGGCGAACAGCACGTCCTGACCACCCAGATGTTCTTCGACGACCGGGTCAGCCGGCTGGTGCACATGGGCCATCCGGCCTACCGCGCGCGCGGCGCCTCGCCGGTGTCGACGCGGCAGGACCCGATCGCCGGCGCGCATCCCGGCATCGTGCAGGTCCACCGGTCGGGCGATGCGACCCTGTTGCTGGAAGGCGAATTCGTGGTGGGGATCGCGCGGGCCTGATGCCGGCGGGGCAGAAAAGAACGCCCCCTGGCGCGCGAGCGCGGGGGCGTCGAAACAGGGAAGAAGTCGGGCATGCCGCCCGGCCACGCTCACTCCGAAGGGACGAAGCGGCGCGGCACCCGGACCAGTAAGGCAGTCCGGGCAATCGTGATGTTAGAAGGCCGGCCCGCTGCGATCTTGTCCCGCTTGTAGGCCAATGTATCGACTTTGTACAAAGCCGGCGCGCGTGCCGTGCGTGCGGCTCAGGACGCGGCGGTCTTGCCCGGCGTGCCGAGCAGTGCCTTGAGGCCGGCCAGGCGGTCCTTGGGGCTCATGGCGGGCGTGGCGTCCGCCGGCGCGGGCGCTTCCTCGAGCTTCATCTCGCCGATAAAGCGCGAAGGTTCGCAGGAGTAGGTGTCGCGCGCGCGCTTGCGCTTCTTGCACCAGCTGATGTGCAGGCTGCGCTGGGCGCGCGTGATGCCGACGTACATCAGGCGGCGCTCTTCCTCGATCTTCTCGTCGCCGAGGTCTTCGTCCTCGCGGCAATGCGGCAGGATGCCCTCTTCCACGCCGACCAGGAACACGTGCGGGTACTCCAGCCCCTTGGAGGCGTGCAGCGTGGACAGGCGCACCGCGTCGGGATCTTCCTCGCGGCCTTCGAGCATGCTCATCAGCGCCACGGTCTGGGTCAGCTCCAGCAGGTTCTTGCCTTCGTCGCCGAAGCCGTCGGCGGTGTCGAAGCCGGTGGCCTCGCCGCCCTCGGCGGCCTCGGGCTTGGTGCCCTTGCGCTTGAGCCAGTCGAGGAATTCGAGCGTGTTGGTCCAGCGCGACTGGGCCTGGCGCTCGTCGAACGTGTCGTACAGGTAGGCCTCGTAGTGGATGCCTTCCATCATGTCGTCGAGCACTTCGGTGGCGGGATCGCTGGCGGCGCGGCCGGCCAGGCGCACCATGGCTTCGCAGAACACGCGCAGCGGCTCGAGCTGGCGCGGCTGCAGCTTGCCTTCGATGCCGCCCATCATGGCCGCTTCGAACAGCGAGACCTTGGCCTGCCCGGCGAAGGTGCCCAGCACTTCCAGCGTGGCGTTGCCGACGCCGCGGCGCGGCGTGGTGATGGCGCGGATGAAGGCGGGATCATCGTCCGGATTGGCGATCAGGCGCAGGTAGGCGCAGATGTCCTTGATCTCGGCCTTGTCGAAGAAGCTCTGGCCGCCCGACAGCACATAGGGAATGCGCTCGCGCCGCAGGATCTGCTCGAACAGGCGCGCCTGGTGGTTGCCGCGGTAGAGGATGGCGTAGTCACGGAACTGCGCGCGCCGCTCGAACTTGTGCGCCGAGAGCCGGAACACCACCGACTCGGCTTCGTGCTCCTCGTCGTTCATCGGGTTGATGGCGATGGGGTCGCCCATGCCGTGCTCGCTCCACAGCTTCTTGTCGAACAGCTTCGGATTGTTGGAGATGACGGCGTTGGCGGCCTCCAGGATGCGCACGGTGGAGCGGTAGTTCTGCTCCAGCTTGACCACCTTGAGATCGGGGAAGTCGGTCTGCAGCAGGCGCAGGTTGTCCAGCGTGGCGCCGCGCCAGCCGTAGATGGCCTGGTCGTCGTCGCCCACCGCGGTGAAGGCCGGCGCGCGCAGGTGCGAGCCGCCGGCCAGCAGCTTGAGCAGCTGGTACTGGCAGGCGTTGGTGTCCTGGTATTCATCGACCAGGAAGTAGCGCAGGCGGTTCTGCCACTTCATGCGCACCGCTTCGTCGCGCGCGAACAGCTCGGCCGGCAGGCGGATCAGGTCGTCGAAATCCACCGCCTGGTAGGCGTTGAGCGTGGCCACGTAGTTGCGGTAGACCAGCGCGGCCTGGTGGTCGTCGGCGCTCTCGGCGGTGGCGATGGCGGTCTCTGGATCGACCATGCCGTTCTTCCACAGCGAGATGGTGCTCTGCACGCTGCGGATCAGCTTCTTGTCGGTGGTGGCGAGCTGCTCCTGCACCAGGCCGAAGCAGTCGTCCGAGTCCATGATGGAAAAGCGCGGCTTCAGCCCCACGTGCTCGGCCTCGGCGCGCAGGATCTGCACGCCGAGCGAGTGGAAGGTGCTGACCGTCATCTGCTTGAGCGGAATGCGGCGGCCCTCGCGCGTGGTCTTGCCTTCCATCAGCTTGGCGATACGCTCCTGCATCTCCTTGGCGGCCTTGTTGGTGAAGGTCACCGCGGCGATATGCTTGGGCTCGAACCCCTTGTCCTCGATCAGGTGCGCGATCTTCTGCGTGATCACCCGCGTCTTGCCCGAACCGGCGCCGGCCAGCACCAGGCAGGGGCCGTCGAGATAGCGGACGGCTTCGGATTGGGCGGGATTGAGTCCGTGGGTCATGCGTTTGGCGTGGTGGCGGAAGCGGATGGCGAAATGGCTGGCGAAGACGACGCGGCCAGGGCTGCCTGTGAAGACTGCGGCACCGGGGTGATGTCCCCGCAAGCGACAGCAGCCGCAGATGTTAACACGCCGGGTTGCCGGCCCCGGGGTGCCGGTGCCGTGCCGCGCGCCACGCGTTGACAAGCCACCGGGGCTGCCTGTAGAGTCGCGCCATCCGGCCGGGAGAGCGCGCAGATCTTGCGCCGCCGAAGGGGTATCACCCGAAAACTCTCAGGCACCATGGACTGGTCGGATCGGCTTGCAATATGCACACGATGCACGCCGTACTCTGGAGAGCGGCACCCGCCACGCGCGCAAGCGACGGCGAGCGTGCCCACCGAAGGGGCGCGCAGGGCACAGGTCCACCGGACCGCCTTGTAATCTCTCAGGTATCGAGGACAGAGGGGTCATCCGCCGCGGCGGATCTGGCAGCGCCATGGCGCGCCGGGTCTGGCGGCGGATGACCCTTTTTTCGTTTTCGAACCGAGATTTCCGCCTTCCCCCGAGGACTACATGACGCTCCAGGCCACGCCCCTCAATGCCATCCACCGCGCACTCGGCGCCCGCATGGTCGACTTCGGCGGCTGGGACATGCCGGTCAACTACGGCTCCCAGATCGAAGAACACAATGCCGTGCGCACCGACGCCGGCATGTTCGACGTCTCCCACATGTGCGTGGTCGACCTGGCCGGCGCCAATGTGCGCGCCTTCCTGCGCGGCCTGCTGGCCAACAATGTGGACAAGCTGCAGACGCCGGGCAAGGCACTTTATTCCTGCATGCTCGACGAGAGCGGCGGCGTCATCGACGACCTGATCGTCTACTTCTTCGCCGAGGACCGCTTCCGCCTGGTAGTCAATGCCAGCACCGCGACCGGCGATATCGAATGGATCACCGCGCGCAACGCCGCCACCGGCAGCGGCGTCACCATCACCCCGCGCCGCGGCGACAACGCCCCCGCGGGCGCCGCGCCGCTGGCCATCGTCGCCGTGCAGGGCCCGAACGCCCGCGCCAAGGTGTGGAGCGCCTTCCCCTCCACCCAGCCCAGCGAAGCCCTCAAGCCCTTCAACGCCATCGTGGTGCAGGATCCCGCCCTGGGCGAAGTCATGGTGGCGCGCACCGGCTACACCGGCGAGGATGGTTTCGAACTGGTGGTGCCGGCCGCGAACGTGGCCGGCCTGTGGGAGAAGCTGGTCGCTGCCGGCGTGCGCCCGGCCGGCCTCGGCGCGCGCGACACGCTGCGCCTGGAAGCCGGCATGAACCTGTACGGCCAGGACATGGATATCCACACCTCGCCGCTCAACGCCGGCCTGGCCTGGACCGTGGACCTGCAGAGCGAGCGCGACTTCACCGGCAAGGCGGCGCTCGTCGCCGGCGGCCAGACCCAGCAGTTTGTCGGCCTGATCCTGCGTGAAAAAGGCGGCGTGCTGCGGGCGCACCAGAAGGTGATCACCACTGCCGGCGACGGCGAGATCACCAGCGGCACCTTCAGCCCTTCGCTGTCCCTGTCCATCGCATTTGCCCGCCTGCCGCGCGACGTTGCCCTCGGCGCCGAGGTGCAGGTCGAGATCCGCGACCGCAAACTCGCCGCGACTGTGGTTAAACTGCCGTTTGTGCGCAATGGCAAGGCACTCGTGAGCTGAACGCTCGCACCGGTCACAGCGCGCCCGCCGGCGACGGATTGCCTCCGCCCGGCGGGCGCTGAAAAAACAAATTGAATCTGGAGAATCCCATGAATTTCCCCGCCGACCTGAAATACACCGAGTCCCATGAATGGGTGCGCGTCGAAGCCGACGGCACGCTGACCATCGGCATCACCGACCACGCGCAGGACGCGCTGGGCGACATCGTGTTCCTGGAGCTGCCGGAAGTGGGCAAGTCGGTCGGCGCAGGCGACGCGCTGGCGGTGGTGGAATCGGTCAAGGCCGCTTCCGACATCTACGCGCCGGTGGCCGGCGAAGTGATCGCCGTCAACGAAGCCGCCGTCGCCGCGCCGGAAAGCGTCAATGCCGACGCCTTCGATGCGTGGCTGTTCAAGCTCAAGCCGGCCAACAGCGACGACGTCAACGGCCTGATGTCGGTGGACGCCTACAAGGCCAACGTCGGCGCCTGACGCGACACCCTGCCGCTCCCGCGAGGCTTGCCTGCCACGGGAGCGGCGACTGAAGACTGATGCACGGCGGCGCGGCTGACCACCCGCCGCCCTGCGCCCAACGAGGTTCTTGCCATGAACGCCCCCCTGCCCATGAACGCAGCCAAAGGTGCCCGGCCCACGCTGGCCGAACTGGAGGCGCGCGACGCCTTTGCTTCCCGTCATATCGGCCCCGATGCCGCCGAGCAGCAACACATGCTCAAGGTACTCGGCTACGACAGCCGTGCCGCGCTGATCGACGCCGTCATTCCCGCCGCCATCCGCCGCCGCGACGGCATGCCGCTGGGCGAGTTCACCGAGCCGCTCACCGAGGAAGGCGCCCTGGCCAGGCTGCGCGGCCTGGCCAGCAAGAACCTGGTGCTCAAGAGCTTTATCGGCCAGGGCTACTACAACACGCTGACGCCCGGCGTCATCCTGCGCAATATCTTCGAGAACCCGGCCTGGTACACCGCCTACACGCCGTACCAGCCTGAAATCTCGCAAGGCCGCCTGGAAGCCATGCTGAACTTCCAGCAGATGGTCACCGACCTGACCGGCCTGGATATCGCCAACGCCTCGATGCTCGACGAAGGCACCGCCGCGGCCGAGGCCATGACGCTGCTGCAGCGGGTCAACAAGCACGCTTCCAACACCTTCTACGTGGCCGACGACGTGCTGCCGCAGACGCTGGAAGTGGTACGCACGCGCGCGCTGCCGCTGGGCATCGAAGTCAAGGTCGGCCCCGCGGCCGACGCTGCCGGCGCCCATGCCTTTGGCGTGCTGCTGCAGTACCCGGGCGTCAACGGTGACGTGGCCGACTACCGCGCCATCGCCGACGCCGTGCACGCCGCCGGCGGCCTGGTGGTGGCCGCCGCCGACCTGCTGGCGCTGACCCTGATCGCCGCGCCCGGCGAATGGGGCGCCGACGTGGCGGTGGGCAACTCGCAGCGTTTCGGCGTGCCGCTGGGCTTTGGCGGCCCGCACGCCGGCTACATGGCGGTCAAGGACGCGTTCAAGCGCTCCATGCCCGGCCGCCTGGTCGGCGTGACCATCGACGCGCAGGGCAACAAGGCTTATCGCCTGGCCCTGCAGACGCGCGAGCAGCATATCCGGCGCGAGAAGGCCACTTCCAATATCTGCACGGCGCAGGTGCTGCTGGCGGTGATGGCCTCGATGTACGCCGTGTACCACGGCCCGCAGGGCCTCAAGCGCATCGCCCAGCGCGTGCACCGCCTCGCCGCCACGCTGGCCGCAGGCCTGGAGGTGCTCGGCTACACCCGCACCAACGCGACCTTCTTCGACACGCTCACGCTGGTGACCGGCTTCAACACCGAGGCCATCCACGCGGCCGCCACCGCGCGCGGCATCAACCTGCGCCACGCCGGCGCCAACCGCATCGGCATCTCGCTGGACGAGACCACCTCGCGCGAAGACGTGATCGCGCTGTGGGAAATCTTCGCGCACGGCAAGCCGGTGCCCGGGTTCGACGCACTGGAAGCCGCCGCGCAGGACGCCTTCCCCGCGGCGCTTGCGCGCCAGAGCGCCTACCTGACCCACCCGGTCTTCAATACGCACCACGCCGAGCACGAGATGCTGCGCTACCTGCGCATGCTGGCCGACAAGGACCTGGCGCTGGACCGCACCATGATCCCGCTCGGTTCGTGCACGATGAAGCTCAACGCCACCAGCGAGATGATCCCGGTGACGTGGCCCGAGTTCAGCAAGATCCATCCGTTCGCGCCGCTGGACCAGACCGTGGGCTACCGCGAGATGATCGACCAGCTCGAAGCCATGCTGTGCGCGGCCACCGGCTACGCCGCGGTGAGCCTGCAGCCCAACGCCGGCTCGCAGGGCGAGTACGCGGGCCTGCTGATCATCCACGCGTATCACGCCAGCCGCGGCGAAAGCCATCGCGACATCTGCCTGATCCCCTCCTCCGCGCACGGCACCAACCCGGCCTCGGCGCAGATGGCCGGCATGAAGGTGGTGGTGGTGGCCTGCGACGAAGACGGCAACGTCGACCTCGCCGACCTGGCGAAGAAGGCCGAGCAGCACAGCCGCAACCTCGCCGCCATCATGATCACCTACCCGTCCACGCACGGCGTGTTCGAGCAGGGCGTGCAGCAGATCTGCGACATCGTGCACAAGCACGGCGGCCAGGTCTACGTGGACGGCGCCAACATGAACGCCATGGTCGGCACCGCCGCGCCCGGCCAGTTCGGCGGCGACGTCTCGCACCTGAACCTGCACAAGACCTTCTGCATCCCGCACGGCGGCGGCGGACCCGGCGTGGGCCCGGTGGCGGTCGGCGCGCACCTGGCGGACTTCCTGCCCAACCAGGACAGCGTGGGCTACCGCCGCGACGACAACGGCATCGGCGGCGTGTCCGCCGCGCCGTTCGGCTCGGCCAGCATCCTGCCGATCTCGTGGATGTACGTCGCCATGATGGGCTCGGCCGGCCTCACCGCCGCCACCGAGAACGCCATCCTCGCCGCCAACTACGTGGCGCGCCGCCTGTCGCCGCATTTCCCGGTGCTGTACACGGGCCAGCACGGCCTGGTCGCGCACGAGTGCATCCTGGACCTGCGCCCGCTGCAGAAGACCACCGGCATCTCCAACGAGGACGTGGCCAAGCGCCTGATGGACTACGGCTTCCACGCGCCGACCATGAGCTTCCCGGTGCCGGGCACGCTGATGATCGAGCCGACCGAGAGCGAGGCCCTGCACGAACTGGACCGCTTCATCGACGCCATGATCGCCATCCGCGCCGAGATCGCCCGCGTGGAGGACGGCAGCTTCGACCGCGAGGACAACCCGCTGAAGAACGCGCCGCACACTGCCGCCGTGATCACCGCCGACGCCTGGGAGCACAAGTACACGCGCCAGGAAGCCGCCTACCCGGTGGCCGCGCTGCGCACGCAGAAGTACTGGCCGCCGGTGGGCCGCGCCGACAACGTCTACGGCGACCGCAACCTGTTCTGCGCCTGCGTGCCGATGAGCGAGTACGCCGAAGAGTAAGCTGGCGGGAGCCGGGGCCTGTCCGCCGTTGCGGCAGCCCCCGGCGCTTGCGCCAACGCGCTATGCTCGGTGTGGTTGCCCGGCCACCCGGCCGCGCCCGGCAAACGGAGCACGCATGTGGAACCTCAGCGCCCCATGGTGGGAATTCGTCCTGCGCGGACTGATTGTCTACGGCAGCCTGCTGGTGCTGCTGCGGCTCTCCGGCAAGCGCCAGATCGGCCAGCTGACATCGCTCGACCTGGTGCTGCTGCTGGTGCTGTCCAACGCGGTGCAGAATTCGATGAATGCGGGCGACAACTCCGTCACCGCGGGCCTGATCCTTGCCGTGACGCTGGTCGGCGCCAATCTCGTGCTGGCCTGGCTGAGCTGGCGCAGCCGGCGTTTTGAGAATGTCGTGGAAGGCCGCCCGCAGGTCCTGATCCATGAAGGCCAGGTCTTTGCCGACGTGATGAAGCACGCCTACATCACCCGCGACGACCTGCACAAGGCATTGCGCCATGCCGGCTGCGAGCGCGTTGGCGATGTGCATTTCGCGATTCTCGAGAACGACGGCACCATCAGCGTGATGGTGAGGAAGGACGCCCCGCCCACTCCGCGCGACGCAGCCACCTCGCTGTGGCGCGCCCCCCTCAACAACGATAGCGACGCGCCGGTCTGACGCCGGTGGGTTGCAGATAGCCAAGATCCCCAGGAGCCTTGCCATGGCAGTCAGCGTCTTCGATCTGTTCAAGGTGGGCATCGGCCCTTCCAGTTCGCACACCGTCGGCCCGATGCGCGCCGCGCTGATGTTCGCCCAGGGCCTGGCACGTGATGGCCTGATGCCCCAGGTGGCCAGCGTGCGCGTCGAGCTGTACGGCTCGCTCGGCGCCACCGGCCGCGGCCACGGCACCGACAAGGGGGTCATCCTCGGCCTGCTGGGCGAAGCGCCCGACACCATCGACCCGGACACCATCGAGCTGCGCCTGGCCGCGCTGCGCGCCAGCCGCACGCTGTCGCTGCTGGGCGCGCACCCGGTGCCGTTCGTGGAGAAGGAGCACATCGTCTTCTACCGGCGCGAAGCCATGGCCGAGCATCCCAACGGCATGAAGTTCCATGCCTTCGATGCCGCCGGGCAGCCCTTGCGCGAGGGGCGCTACCTGTCGGTGGGCGGCGGCTTCGTCGTCACGGCGGGCGCGGCCAACACGCAGATCCTCGGTGCCGACCAGCAGTTGCCGCACCCGTTCCGCAGCGGACGCGCGATGCTGGAAATGGCGGCGGCCAGCAAGAAGAGCATCGCGCGCCTGATGATGGAAAACGAATGCGTGTGGCACAGCGAAGCCGATGTCAACGCCGGGCTGCTGCGCATCTGGGCCGTGATGCAGGCCTGCGTGGCGCGCGGCTGCCGCACCGACGGCGAGCTGCCGGGCCCGTTCAAGGTCAGGCGGCGTGCGCCCGAGCTGTTCCGCAACCTCACCGAGCATGCCGAGCGCGCGCTGGCCGATCCGCTCTCGGTGATGGACTGGGTCAACCTGTACGCCATCGCCGTGAACGAGGAGAACGCCGCCGGCGGCCGCGTGGTGACGGCGCCCACCAACGGCGCGGCCGGCATCATCCCGGCCGTGCTGCACTACTACGACCGCTTCGTGCCCGGGGCCAACCCGCAGGGCGTGATCGACTTCCTGCTGACGGCCGGCGCGATCGGCATGCTGTACAAGCTCAACGCCTCCATCTCCGGCGCCGAAGTGGGCTGCCAGGGCGAGGTCGGCGTGGCCTGCTCGATGGCCGCGGGCGCGCTTGCCGCCGTGATGGGCGGCACGCCGGAGCAGGTGGAGAACGCCGCCGAGATCGGCATGGAACATAACCTGGGCCTGACCTGCGACCCGGTCGGCGGGCTGGTGCAGATCCCGTGCATCGAGCGCAATGCAATGGCCTCGGTGAAGGCCGTCAACGCGGCGCGCATGGCGCTGCGCGGCGACGGCGCGCACTACGTGTCGCTCGATTCGGTGATCAAGACGATGCGCGAGACCGGCGCGGACATGAAGACGAAGTACAAGGAAACGGCGCGCGGCGGGCTGGCGGTGAATATCGTGGAGTGCTGAGCCGGCGCGCACCGGGGATCTGCCGCCGGGGCGGCAGGCGTGGCGGGCGGCGCGGTGCCGTCTCCAGTGCTTTCTGCTACGCTTGCCCGGCTTACAACCGAAACGGAGACCCGGCATGATCAAGATCAGCATCCTCTACCCGTACAGCAAGGACGGCAAGTTCGATTTCGACTATTACCGCACGCGCCACATGCCGCGCGCTGTCGAGCTGTACAGCGCGCAGCCGGGCTATCGTGGCGTGGCGGTGGAGCGCGGGCTGGGCGGCGGCGCTCCGGGATCCGATCCGGCCTATGCCGCGATGTGCCACTTCCTGTTCGACTCGCTGCCGGACTTCGTGGCCGCCTCCCGGGCCGCGGGAAAGGAACTGCAACAGGACATCCCCAACTACACTAATGCAGTGCCGGTAGTGCAGATCAGCGAAGTGGTGGACATCGCCTGAACCGGCGGACTGGTGCCGCGCGCGCCGCGGCGCTGTTTCTTGCATTCCCGATCCGACCGTGCCGTCGTGCAGACC
The DNA here is from genome assembly GCF_056396525.1 of Cupriavidus sp. 05T41. Classification (NCBI taxonomy): domain Bacteria; kingdom Pseudomonadati; phylum Pseudomonadota; class Betaproteobacteria; order Burkholderiales; family Burkholderiaceae; genus Cupriavidus; species Cupriavidus sp. 05T41. Next base: position 102,329 of record NZ_JBFTLQ010000039.1, on the reverse strand, counting down.
GTCATGCAGACCTTCTACCAGCTGTTCGACGAGACCTCGTCAACCTTCACCTACCTGCTGATCGACGCCGCCACGCGCGAAGCCTTGCTGATCGACCCGGTCGACCGGCAGCTCGCGCGCGACATGGCTTGCCTGCAGGCCAGCGGCGCCCGGCTGGCGTGGGTGGTGGAAACACACGCGCACGCCGACCACATCACCTCCGCCGGCCATGTTGCGATGCAAACCGGCGCACACAGCGCGGCGCCGTCGGGCTGCGATATCCGTCCCGCGGAGAAACAGCTGATCGACGGCGACACGCTGCCGTTCGGCACGCAGGTGCTGCGCGCCATCCATACGCCCGGCCACACCGCCGGCAGCATGAGCTACCTGTGGGAAGAGGCCACGCCGGCCGGCCCGGTGCGACGCGTCTTCACCGGCGACGCGCTGCTGATCGACGGCTGCGGCCGCACCGATTTCCAGTCGGGCGACGCCGGCACCTTGTACGACAGCCTCACCCGCAAGCTCTTCACCCTGCCGGACGACACGCTGGTCTATCCCGCGCACGACTACAAGGGCCGCACGGCATCCACCATCGGTCACGAACGCCAGCACAACAGCCGCGTAGCCGGCCATACGCGCATCCAGTTCATCGAGATCATGAAGCAGCTCAACCTGCCCAGGCCGAAGCTGATCGACGTGGCAGTGCCGGCCAACCAGCGCCTGGGCCTGCGTGACGGTGACCACGTGCCGCACGGGGTCTAGGTCTAGCGGGCAATTGGGCAATTGGGCAAGCGGCCAACTGGCCGGAGGCAGCTGCGTGCCTCAGCTCGCCCAGCTGTCGCAGGTCTGCCGCACCGTCTCGCGCAGGCTGCGGGTGTCGGCATCGATCTGGCGCACGCGTTCGGCATCGCCGTTGCGGCTTTGCGCCAGCGCGCGGATATTGGCCAGCGCGTCGAGCGAGCCCAGCGCTTCTGCATGCGGCACCAGCGCGTCGCAGATCGTCACGATGTGATCGGCGATGGGCATGCGCGTCAGTTCGTTGGGATGCACGTACTCGCCTTCAAGGCCGAAGCGGCAGGCCTGGAAGCGATTGAAGGTATAGACCAGGTAATCGTCTTCCTGCGGCATGAACGGGCGCGACAGCAGCAGGTAGCGCGCCAGCGCCTGGATATAGGCGGCAATGTCGCACGCGCGCTGCACGGTCAGCGGCGTATCCATCACGCGGACTTCGATGGTGCCGAATTCCGGCTTGGGACGGATATCCCAGTAGAAATCCTTCATGCTCTCGATCACGCCCGTGGCGTGCATCTTCTCGAAGTAGGCGGTGAAGGCGTCCCAGGTGAGCAGGTGCGGTGCGCGCCCGCTCATGGGGAAGGCCGCCACGGAATTCAGCCGCGCCGAGGCGAAACCGGTATCCACGCCCTGCACGAACGGCGACGAAGCCGCCAGCGCGACGAAGTGCGGCACGTAGCGTCCGATCGCGTGCAGCAGGAACAGCGATTCGTCGGCGCTCGGGCAGCCGATATGCACGTGCTGGCCGAACACCGTGAACTGCTTGGCGAGGTAGCCGTACAGCTCGGAAATGTACTGGTAGCGAGGCGAATCCGAGATGGTGCGGTCGGCCCATTGCTGGAACGGGTGCGTGCCGCCGCCGCAGATGCCGAGGTTGAGCGAGCGCGAAGCGTCCACCATCAGGTCGCGCATGGTGCCGAGTTCATCCAGCGCCTGTGCATAACTGTGGCAGATGCCGGTACTGATCTCGATCATCGAGGGGCTGATCTCGGGCTTGATGTCGCCGGCATGCCGGGCGCCTTTCAGCGCACGCAGCAAGTCGGGCGCGAACGGCGCCAGGTCATAGTCATGACGGTTGACCAGCTGCAGCTCCAGCTCCACGCCAAAGGTCAGCGCTTCGGAGTGCTTGAACGGTTCGAGTGACATCAGCGGCCTCCTCCATTGCTTCTGACTTCGCCGGCGTAGCGAAGTGCCCAGGCGGCCAACGCCGGGCCGAGCAGTTGCTCGAGCGCCAGCGAGCACAGGATGATGGCGGCCAGCGGCTCGCCCGTGGACGGATAAAGGCGCGCCACGTCGCTCATCAGCAAGTAGGCCAGGCCCGACATGGGCGCCAGCGCCACCCCGAGCGCCACGCATTGCCTGAGGCTCAGGCCGGAGAACGAGCCCAGCGAGGCCACGCCGGCCAGCTTGGCCAGGTGGCGCAGCAGCACCAGCACCACCGCGGCGCCGCCGCCGATGGCCCAGTCATGTACGGTCAGCGGCAGGCCGAGCGACACCACCATCACGATGATCAGCAGGCTGCCGGCGCTGCCGAAATGGGCGGGCCATACGCGCGGCTGGCTGTCCTGGTGCTTGAACACCACACCGGCCAGCATCAGCGAGAGCGGCATCGACAGCTTGAGCACGCGCGTGAGGGCCAGCGTGAACAGCACCAGTCCCACCAGCACCAGGAAGCTGTAGTGATCGTCCGATGCCATGCGCGCATAGATGGCGTGGCCCAGCTTGCCCACGCCCCAGGCCAGCAGGCACGAGCCCAGCAGCAAATAGAGCGGGTGCAGCAGCGCGGCGCCCAGGTTGCCGTATTCGGAATGCAGCCACCCGGTGGCGAGCTGCACGATGGTCGCGGCGTAGATGCTGTTGAGCGCCGTCATGGCGAGTAGCCGCTCGGTCACCTGGCCCTCGGCACGCAGCTCGTTCTTGAGCTGGAGCACGATGGTGGGCGAGGTACTGACCGCGATGCCGCCGGCGAGGATGGCCACGGCGGGCGTCACGCCCATCCACTGCAGCGCGGCCGCCACCAGGCCCCATGTCAGCAGGCTCTCGAACGCGCTGGTAAACAGCAGCCAGCGGTTGGCCCGCAGCCAGCTCAGCGACAGCCGGTGCCCGAGCTCGAACAGCGCCAGCGCCAGCGCCATGTCGATCAGGATGCGCGTCTGCGCGATCATGTCCTCGTCCACGATGCCGCGGCCGAGCATGCCGGCGAGCAGGCCGGTGGCCGCATAGCCGACGATGCGCGGCAGCCGCAGGTACATGCGGCACACCTCGCCCGCCAGGCCCGCGCCCACCAGGGCAAGTCCGACCCAGAACAGCCCGCCCGGTGCCAGCGGCAGGCTTGGAAATAGTTGGCTCAATCCATTCATGGACTACATGGTAACGGAGCCACATGACATTCCGTGTCAGAGTTTGTCCGACAGCGCACCTAAGTTGCAGGGAACATGATGCGTACAGGCGTAAAAAAACGCCATCTGGTGCGATGGCGTTTTCTCGTGCCGGTCCGGCGGGTGGCTTGCTAGACGCCCCAGAACTTCCAGGCGGGCCGCGTGGCACGCAGGCCGGATTCCATGCGCGCGTACTGCGCGCGCATCCTGCCCTGGTCGGCGCCGGCGGCGCGGGCTTTCTCGAAATACGCCAGCGCGGTCTCGCGCTGCGCCAGCCCGAGCGCGGCCTCGACCGCGCCAAGATAAGCGTCGCCTTCCCAGCGGTCGCGCGCGGCAAAGGCCGCTTCGAAATCGGCCAGCGCCCCGGCGTACTGCTTTTCGCCGTTGCGGATCAGGCCGCGCTGCACGCGCGGCAGGGCCTGGTCCCACGCATCGCCTTCGGTCAGCGCGATGGCCTGCTCGAACAGCGGCAGCGCGCGCTCGGGCGCGCCCAGGTCACGCCAGATCAGGCCGAATTCGTTGCACAGCCAGGCGTCCTCGATCAGCAGCGCACGCCGTTGCAGCGCCTCGATCTCGGCCAGCGCATCGGTGCGGTCGTGCTGGTCCATGCCCGCGATGCCGTTGCGCAGCAGCCCGGCGAAATGCGCGCGCGCGTGCGCGAGTGCGTGGCCGGTCTGGCTGCGCTCCTCCACCGGCAAGGCATCGGCGCGGGCGTCCATGTGCGCAAGCGCATCGCGCGCCGCCGAGGTCACTTCGCTGCCGCCGATGCCCTTCCATGCATTCACCAGCCGGCTGAACACCCAGCCCACATTGGCCGGGTCGCGCTCGAGCGGGTAGCGGTTGAGCACGTCGCCGGCCACCTCGACCGCCTTCGCATGCTGGCCCGCGGCCACCAGGCAGTCGAGCAGGTCGATCCAGTGCTCGATGAATTCGCTGACCGCGATGCCTTTCTCGTGCAGCGCGATCCGTTCGGCGCGCAGGTCCGCGCCGTCCAGGCGCTGCGCCAGGTTGTGGCACAGCATCGAATAGAGATGCGGATCGGCATCGTCGTAGCCGCCCTCGCCGGTGGCGAAGTATTGCTCGAAGCGCGCCAGGCCGAGCCGGTATGCCGCGACCACGTGGGGCGCCAGCGCGGCCTCGGCTGCCGGCACGGCATCGATGAATTCGGCCAGCGCCACGCCGGCGTTGTAGTAGCCGGCCGCGTCGGTCGCGTTCTGCACGAAGGCAAAGCGCTGCCATGGCTGCTCTTCGCCGGCCTGGTGACGCCATTCCAGCTCGCGCACCTGGGCTTTCGGGTCCGGCACCTGGCGCTGATAAGTGGCGAAATCATCCCAGGCGCCCTCGAGGTCGCCGGCGCGGTAGCGCAGCGGCGCGCGGATGCGGCGGGCGTGGGGATGGTCGGGCTGCGCAGCCAGCACGATGCCCGCCTGCTCGGCGGCAAAGGCGTCGCCGGCGGCTTCGTCGAGTTCGAGCAGGTCGGGATTGTCCAGGCCGGCGCGCGCCAGGCAAAGGCGCAGCATCGGCTCGGCCTGCTCGCCGGCGGCGTTCACGTGGGCCAGCGCCTGGGCCAGGATCTCTTGCACGCCCAGGTCCGGCGCGCGGTACAGCAGGTCGTACCAATAGGCGCCGGCGCCGGCGAAATCACCCAGCCGGCAACGCACGAGTCCCGCGTGCAGCCGGGCGCTCCATTCGCCGGAAGACAGGCCGTTGCGCAGCGCCGCCTCGTCCAGCCAGGGCTGCGCCTCCTGGAAGCGCTCCATGCTCGTGAGCAACATGCCGTAGCGGTGCGCGATCACACCGCGCGATGACCAGCGGTGCGCGGGATGCAGGTTCAGTCCGGGCAGCTTGGCCAGCGCCGCATCGAGCACGGCGAAGGCTTGCTGGGCATCGCCGCGGTCGAAGTGCAGGCGCGCCCGCAGGCAATCGAAATCCACCACCTGCGGCTGCGCCTGCGAGAGCTGGTCGAGAATGACCAGCGCCTCGTCGTAGCGCTCGGCATTGGCTAGCTCGATGGCGTGGTCGTAACTGACTTCCTGCACGGACACGGACTGCTCCTTCTGGGGTGAAATGTGCGAGTGCGGGATTATGCGCCATGCGCAGGTTTCTTGGTCCGCAATGGAAGGGGCGCTTTTCCCGGCATTCGCCGGGCTCGCCCCGCAGCCCTACCCCGGGGCGGCGGACCGGGCAAGGCCCCAGGCGAGGCTCTTTGCCCATGCGCGCGCCAGTCAGGCGCGCCGTCCGGGCGGCCCGGCGCGGCGCCTGTCCTCGCGCAGGTCCGACCACTCGAACAGGCAGGCCAGCAGCAGATAGACGCAGGCCACTGCCTCGGCGCGGAACAGCGGCGTGGTTTCGGCATGCACCGGCATGGCGCCGGCCACGCTGCACAGGACCAGCAGCAAGGCCAGCCACCAGCCCTTGAGGCGGCCGTTAAGGATGGGATCGACGCCGAACACGGCGGCGTTCAGCCACAGCCAGCCGGCCACCGCCAGCCACGGCTCGCTCGCCAGATCCCACTGCATCTGCGCCAGCAGCAGCATGGCGCCGACCGCCAGCGCGGCGCACTGCCCTTGCAGCAGGCGGGCGCGGTGGCGCTGGCGCAGCCAGGCGCGCGCCGGCAGCACCAGCGACAGGTTGGCGCCGGCCAGCAGCAGGCCCAGCGCAAACGCCAGCGTATGCGCGAACGGCGCGAACAGCGGCACCGACAAGACCATGTACATGCCGCCGATGGTCAGCGCGCCGGCCACGCCGATGCGCTGCAGCGCGGGCAGGTAGAGCAGCGCGAAAGCGGCCAGCAGGGCATACAGCTCCACGCCGATGAACCATGCGTAGAGCGACGGCAGCGAGCCGGCGAACATGGCAAAGCCGCCGATCACCACGTAGAGGCCGAACCAGCCCCACTGCACGCCTGGCAGCGACCGCCAGCGCGCCAGCCGCACCGTGACGGATTGCTGCCAGACCCGCACGTACCAGGCCCAGGCCAGCATCGGCGCCACCAGGCTGGCGCCGCACACGGCGAGCGCCAGCCACGGCGCCACGGTATCGTGCCCGGCGCGTTCCTCCTGCCGCACCACGATCATCAGCACCACGCTGGCCAGGATGGCGCCGATCCACAGCGCATGGAACAACTGCCCCCACGACAACAGCGGCCGGGATACCGCCTGCTCCCAGGCCGCCAGCACCGCCTCGTCGAAATGGTAGTGGCGTGTCTGCGGCGTCTTCCAGCGCAGTTGTTCGAGCAGGGCCTGCATGTCCTTGACGAAGCCGCCGCGCATCAGCGCTTGCCGGCGGATGCGCGCGGGCGGCGGCGCCAGAAGCGCCTGCGCCGCCGCCGAGCCCTTGGCGTAGGTGCGGAAGTAGCTGAACTGCCGGTCCGCCAGCGCGCGTGCGACCGCCTGCTGGGTCAGGGCGCGGTCGCGCCGCGCCAGGTGATCGGAAGCATCTTCCCAGCCGAAGCCTTCGAACAGCGCGGTGCGCGCCGCGGGACTGGCATCGTCCCGGGCGCAGTAGCGCAGCGCCAGCCACTCGAAGCGGTCGCGCGCTTCGATGCTGACGAAGGCATCGTCCTGCAGGCAGCGCTGCAGCGCCTCGCCGACCGGCAGCGATTGCGCGGCCAGTTCACCGCGGTCGAGCCCGGGGTAGCGGCCGCCGGCCGGCGCGGGCGGAAAGCTGGCGCGCAGCCGCTCCCACATTGCAAGGGCCAGCTCGCCCGCATCGGGCAAGGCCCGGGCCGTCTGCGGGCGCTGCGGGTCCGCCTGCACGGCGGGCGGCAGCACCTGGCCGATTGCCGGCAGCCTGCCGCGCACGGGCGAGGCGGGCGAAGTCAGCGGCGAAGCGATCGCGGCGGGCCCCGGCTCTCCGGCGGGCGGGGCAGGCGGGGCAGGCGGGGCAGCGGCGCCCGGGTCGGGCACGGCGCCGGCATCTTCGTCCTGCGCATGGTGGCGCGCCCACTCGAGCGCGAATTCATAGGCGGCGCGCAGCGCCTGGAACGCCTGCGCGTCCTCGTCGGGGCGCGTGACCTTGAGGCGCGCGGCATAGGCCGAGCGGATGCGGCGCGTATCCGTGGTCGGCGCCAGTTGCAGGACTTGCCAGTGCATTGTTCGGATCGGGCCGGTAGCGAAGCGTGGAGAGGGGACGAGCCGGGATCAGTCCCAGAGTTGCGTGTCGAGTCCGTCGAGCAGGCGCCGGATGGGCGCGCGCAGCGTGCGGATGCGCTCGGTATCCTGCGCGTCCAGCGCGGCCTGGAATTGCGCCAGCGCGCCGCTGATCTGGTCGCGGTCGCGGCCCAGGCACTGCTGGTAGAGCCGGTCGGCGCGCGCCACCAGTTGCGCGTTCTCGGCCTGGTCGCGCGGATGGATCTTGATCTCGGCAAGCGCCGCCAGGCGCTCGCCCACTTCCTCGTCGCTCAGCACGCCGGGGTTTTCCTGGATCACGATGCGGTGCGTGGCGGCGGTGGCGAGCACGGTGGCCTGCACTTCGAGGATGCCGTTGACGTCATAGGTGAAGCGCACGTCCACGCCCGACTCGGCCGCGCTGATGCGCGGCAGCGGCACGGCGATCTCGCCGAGGAAGACGTTCTCCGCCACCATCCGCCCCTCGCCCTGGAAGACGCGCAGCGCCAGCATCTCCTGCTTGTCGGCCAGCGGATGGATGCGTTCCACGCGGCTGACCGGCACCACCGAGTTGCGGTCGATCACGGGCTGGTAGTGCCCGTGGGAAAACGCCTCCGGGCCGACCCGCTGGCTGGTTTCGATGCCCAGCGAATAGGGTGCGACATCGGTCATGACCACTTCGTCCAGCGCCGCGTCGCGCGCCTTCAGGCCGGCCTGGACGGCCGCGCCGAGCGCCACCACCTCGTCGGGATTCAGCTCGGTCACGGGAAAGCGGCCGAACATGCGGCTCACCAGCCTGCGCACCATCGGCATGCGGGTGGCGCCGCCGGCCAGCACCACGCTGTCCAGCTCGGCCGGCCGGATGCGTGCGTCGCGCATGGCCTGCTCGATGGGCTTGCGCAGCCGCTCCAGCAACGGCGTGCTCAGTTCGGCAAAGACTTCCTGGGTCAGCGACATGGTGAAGGTGCGGTCCTCCCAGGTCACGGCCATGTCCGCGCCGGCGGCGTCGCTGAGCGCGCGCTTGGCACCTTCGGCGGCGTGGCGTACCCGCTCGCGCAACTGCGCCGGCCAGCGCTCGGGCTGCGCCTCGCCTTCCTGCACGCCGCCGGCGCTCAGTCGCGCATCGAGCCCGCTGTCGCGGCTGAAGCGGCGCATCAGCGCCGCGACGAAGTCCTCGCCGCCGAGGAAGTTGTCCCCGGCCGAGGCGCGTACTTCCATCACGTTCTCGAACAGTTCCAGCACAGAGACGTCGAAGGTCCCTCCGCCCAGGTCGAACACCAGGAAGCGGCTTTCCCCGTTCTGCTGCAAGCCGTAGGCCAGCGCGGCGGCGGTCGGCTCGTTGAGCAGGCGCTCCACGCGCAGCCCCGCCAGCTCGCCCGCCACACGCGTGGCGCGGCGCTGGGCGTCGCTGAAATAAGCCGGCACGGTGATCACCGCTTCGCTGACCGGCGCGCCGAGCCAGGCTTCGGCATCGGCCTTCAACGCGCGCAGCAAGAAGGACGAGAGTTCTTCCGGGCGATAGCGCCGCTCGCCCAGCGGGGTCGCGCGGGCGGTGCCCATGTAGCGCTTGAACAGTGCCGCGCTGTGCGCGGGATGGGTCAGCAGGCGGTCGCGCGCGGCCTCCCCGACGACGACCGCGCCGTCGTCCAGCACGCTCACGCACGAGGGCGTCAGGCGCTTGCCGAGAGAGTTGGGAATGATCTGCGCCCGTCCATCGCGCCAGACCGCGACCAGGCTGTTGGTGGTGCCGAGATCGATGCCGATGATGGTGTGCTTGTCGTGGTCCATGTTTCGTTCTGGCTGGTGGCGACGCATCCTTTGCGCAGCAAGCGCAACATTAATCGGCAACGGGGAAAGAATGGGAACGGCGCCGCTTCCTTGTTGCGCCCGCGAGACATCGGCTGCCCCGCTGGCGTGCCGCCAAAAGAAAACGCCACCCGAAGGTGGCGTTTCCGCATGGCGCTGGCGAAGGCTTACTTGCCGCCGACCGTCTCCAGCACGGTCCACTTGCCGCCGACCACCTTGTAGACGGTGATGCCGCCGTCCTTCAGGTCGCCGCGCGCGTCGTAGGCCAGGGCCTTGGTGGTGACGCCCTGCATATTGGTGGCGGCCAGCACCGGCAGGTAGCGCGCCGGATCGGCCGAGCCGGCCTTGACCATGGCGCTCATCATCGCGGTGGCGCCGTCATAGGCGTACGGCGAGTACGTCTGCACCTTGCCGCCGAAGCGCTTCTCGTACTTCTTCTCGTAGGTGGCGCCACCGGGCATCTGCTCCAGCGGCAGGCCGGCCAGCGACACCACGGTGCCATCGGCAGCGGTGCCGGCCAGCTTCAGGAAGTTGTCGGTCTTGGACATTTCGCCCGACACCAGCGGCGACTTCATGCCGAGTTCCTTGACCTGCTTGGCCATCGGCGCGGATTGCGTCTCGGCGCCGCCGTAGAAGATCACGTCCGGGTTGCTGCGCTTGATGTTGGTCAGCACGGCCTTGAAGTCCACCGCCTTGTCGTTGGTGTATTCGCGGCGCACGATCTTGCCGCCGGCGGCGCGGGCGGCCTTCTCGAACTCGTCGGCCAGGCCCTGGCCGTAGGCCGTGCGGTCGTCGACGATGGCGATGTTCTTGGCGCCAAGCTTCTTCACCACGAAGGCGCCGATCACCGAACCCTGCTGGGTGTCGGAGGTCATCATGCGGAAGGTGGTCTTGAAGCCTTGCTTGGTGTATTCCGGCGCGGTCGCCATGGCGATCTGCGGAATGCCGGCGCGGTTGTAGACCATCGAAGCCGGGATGCTGGTGCCGGAGTTGAAGTGGCCGAGCATGCCCTGGATGCCGCCGTCCACCAGCTTCTGCGCCACCACCGAGCCAGTCTTGGGATCGGCCTGGTCATCTTCGGAAAGCAATACGAACTTGACGTCCTTGCCGCCGATCTTGGGCTTGGTGGCGTTCATTTCCTCGATGGCGAGGATCACGCCGTTCTGCATGTCCTTGCCGTATTGCGCCTGGCCGCCGGTCATGGGCGCGGCGAAGCCGAGCTTGATTTCCTGGGCCTGGGCAAAGGCGGCCGAGCTGGCGCACACGCCGGCGATCGACAGGGCAACGGTCAGTGCCGTCTTGTGGAAAGTCGAGTTCATCAGTTCTCCTTGGTGGCTTTTCGATAGCCTTCTTGCTGCGTTTTTGGACGCGTCCGGGTGCGGCGCGAAACGCTTCCCGATTTCACATACGCAAGGCGCGCGGGATCGCCGCTGCCTCGCGTCTCTTCGATCAACGCCCGGCCGGTCAGCCGATCGTCATCAAACTGGCATTGCCGCCCGCCGCCGCCGTATTGACGGAGAGCGAACGCTCGATCAACAAACGCTCGATGGCCACATTCGGTTCACCGTGCGCCAGGCCCTGGACCGAAATGATCGGGCCGGCGCGCGTGGCCAGTTGCTCGCTCACGGCGCGCAGCTGGTCGGAATCCCCGTGGTGCAGCACGGCATCGAATTCGGTGTCGCCCGCGGCCCAGTCGGGCACCAGGCGGACGCGCGATTGTACTGCCTTCGGCAGGCGCGCCGACAGCGTGCGCGCCATCGGGCTGTCCGGCCAGACCGCGCGGCTGCCGGCAGCCAGCACGGCCGCCAGCTGCATGGCCAGGTCGGCCTCCTGCTGGGCCAGGCACAGCACGGCCGCGCGCGGCAGCAGCGTGTACGTGTTGCGCTCGCCGGTGGGGCCGGGCAGCGTCACCGACAGGCCGGCCGGCGAGGCGGCGGCGAAGCGGTCGCACGCCGCGCCCAGCCCGGGCAGCGCGGCGCTCTCGCGCGCGGCCCATTCCTTGAGCATGCCCAGGGCATCGGTCATCGCCGCGCGCACCGGGCCGGGCTCGCCGGCGCCGTTCAGCACGTCCGAGGCGCGCACGGCGCGGGCCACGGCGTCCTGCGGGCAGACCGACAGCAGGCGGTGCAGGTAGAGCGGGCCGCCGGCCTTGGGGCCGGTGCCGGACAATCCTTCGCCGCCGAACGGCTGCACGCCGACCACCGCGCCGACCACATTGCGGTTGACGTAGAGGTTGCCCACTTCGGCGCGCTCGACGATATGCGCGATGGTCTCGTCGATGCGCGTATGGATGCCCATGGTGAGGCCGTAGCCGGTGCCGTTGATCTGGCCGAGCAGCGCGTCCAGGCCGGCGCGCTGGTAGCGCACCACGTGCAGCACCGGGCCGAATACCTCGCGCTGCAGCTCTTCGATGCTGTCGAGCTCGATCAGGGTGGGCGGCACGAAGGTGCCGTGGCGGGTGGCGGCATCCGCGGCTTCGCTGCGCTCGGCCTGGTGGATGCGGCGACCCTTGGCGCGCATGGCTTCGATATGGCGCAGGATGTTGTCGCGCGCTTCTTCGTCGATCACCGGGCCGACGTCGGTGGACAGGCGGTCGGGGTTGCCGATGGCGAGTTCGTTCATGGCGCCCTTGAGCATGGCCAGCACGCGGTCGGCCACTTCCTCCTGCAGGCACAGCACGCGCAGCGCCGAGCAGCGCTGGCCGGCCGAATCGAAGGCGGAGTTGACCACGTCGCCCACCACCTGCTCGGCCAGCGCCGAGGAGTCGACGATCATCGCGTTCTGCCCGCCGGTTTCCGCGATCAGCGGCACCGGGCGGCCGGCGGCGTCCAGGCGCCCGGCCACGCTGCGTTGCAGCAGGCGCGCCACTTCGGTGGAGCCGGTGAACATCACGCCCTTGACGCGTGCGTCGCCCACCAGCGCGGCGCCGACGGTCTCGCCGCGGCCCGGCAGCAGTTGCACGGCGCCGGCCGGCACGCCCGCTTCGCGCAGCAGGCGCACGGCCTGCGCGGCGATCAGCGGGGTCTGCTCGGCGGGCTTGGCCAGCACGGTATTGCCGGCGGCCAGCGCGGCCGCGACCTGGCCGGTGAAGATGGCCAGCGGGAAATTCCACGGGCTGATGCAGACCACGGGGCCGAGCGGGCGGTGCGTGTCGCTGGAGAAGGTCTCGCGCACCTGCGCCGCGTAGTAGCGCAGGAAGTCCACGGCCTCGCGCACTTCGGCGATGGCGTTGGAGAAGGTCTTGCCGGCCTCGCGCATGATGACGCCCATCAGGGACTGCATCTGCGCTTCCATCAGTTCGGCGGCCCGCTCCAGCGCCGCGGCGCGCACGTCGGCCGGCGTGGCCTGCCAGATCGGCGCAGCCTTGACCGCGGCCTGCAGCGCGGCTTCCACTTCGGCCATGCTGGCTTCGGTGACATGCCCGACGACGTCGCGCAGGTCGGCCGGGTTGCGCACCGGCACCGGCTGGTTCGCTTCCGAGCCGGGCGCGGCTTCGCCGCCGAGCAGCGGCGCCGCGGCAACCGCCTCGCTGGTCCCGGCCAGCAGCGCCGACGACAGCGAAGCCAGGCGATGCTCGTTGGACAAATCGATGCCGGCGGAATTGGCGCGCGACTGGCCATACAGCTCGCGCGGCTGCGGGATGCGCGGGTGCGGCAGGCCGAGGCCGCCCTCCTCGGCATGCATGCGCTCGACCACGGTGACCGGATCGGCCACCAGTTCATCCAGCGAAATGGTTTCGTCGGCGATGCGGTTGACGAAGGAGGTATTGGCGCCGTTCTCCAGCAGGCGGCGCACCAGGTAGGCCAGCAGCGTCTCGTGCGTGCCCACCGGGGCGTAGATGCGGCACGGGCGGTTGAACTTGCCGTCGGCCAGCGGCCCGACCACCTGGTCGTACAGCGGCTCGCCCATGCCGTGCAGGCACTGGAACTCGTACTGGCCGGGGTAGTAGTTGTGGCCGGCGATCTGGTAGATCGCCGCCAGCGTATGCGCATTGTGGGTGGCGAATTGGGGGTAGATCACGTCCGGCACCGACAGCAGCTTGCGCGCGCATGCCACGTAGGACACGTCGGTGTAGACCTTGCGCGTGTAGACCGGATAGCCCTCCAGGCCGTCCACCTGGGCGCGCTTGATCTCGCTATCCCAGTAGGCGCCCTTGACCAGGCGGATCATCAGGCGGTGGCGGCTGCGGCGGGCCAGGTCGATCAGGTAGTCGATGACGAACGGGCAGCGCTTCTGGTAGCCCTGCACGACGAAGCCGATGCCGTTCCAGCCGGCCAGCTCGGGCTCGAAGCACAGCCGCTCGAGCAGGTCCAGCGAGATCTCCAGGCGGTCGGCTTCCTCGGCGTCGATATTGATGCCGATGTCGTACTGGCGGGCCAGCAGCGTGAGCGACTTGAGGCGGCCGTACAACTCGCTGACCACGCGCTCGTGCTGGGCACGGCTGTAGCGCGGGTGCAGCGCGGAGAGCTTGATCGAGATGCCGGGGCCTTCGTAGATGCCGCGCCCGCGCGAGGCCTGGCCGATGGCATGGATGGCCTGTTCGTAGGACGCCAGGTAGCGCAGCGCGTCTTCCTCGGTCATGGCGGCTTCGCCGAGCATGTCGTAGGAGTAGCGGAAGCCTTCGGCCTCGTACTTGCGCGCGTTGGCGAGCGCCTCGGAAATGGTCTCGCCGGTGACGAACTGCTCGCCCATGAGGCGCATCGCCATGTCCACGCCCTTGCGGATCAGCGGCTCGCCGCCCTTGCCGATGATGCGGGTCAGGGCCTTGGACAGGCCGGCTTCGGTGTGGGTGGCAACCAGGCGGCCGGTCAGCAGCAGGCCCCAGGTGGCCGCGTTGACGAACAGCGACGGGCTCTGGCCCAGGTGCGACTGCCAGTTGGCGCCGCTGATCTTGTCGCGGATCAGCGCGTCGCGCGTGGCCTTGTCCGGGATGCGCAGCAGCGCCTCGGCCAGGCACATCAGCGCCACGCCTTCCTGGGACGAGAGCGAGAATTCCTGGATCAGGCCCTGCACCAGTCCTTCGCGGCCGGTGCCGACCTTGCGCTCGCGCAGGCGGGTGGCCAGCGTGCGGGCCATCGCGAGCGCGGCCTCGGCCTGCTGCTGCGGCAGCCGGGCCTGCTCGAGCAGCACGGGCACGCACTCGGTCTCGGGGCGGCGGTAGCCGGCAGTGATCGCAGCGCGCAGCACCGACTGCGGCTGCACGCTCTGGGCGAACTCGAGGAATGGCTGGGGCGCGCCCTCGCCCGCCGCGTCGAAGCCATCCGCGCCGTCCGCCGCGCCATCCGCCGGCGTGCCGGACGCGCCGGCCTCGGCCGGCACATGGCCGCGCTCGACCTGCTCCAGGTACGTGAAGATAGCCTGCTTGATCAGCCAGTGGGGCGTGCGGTCGATCGACTGGGCAACGCGCTTGAGGCGCTCGCGGGATGCGTCGTCCAGCTTGACGCCGAGGGTGGTGGTGGCCATGCGCTTGATTCTCCGAAGGATGCGGATGCAAGGCGCCCGATCTCCCGGATACGCCTGCCGATGGGCGCGATCATACTCCGCGGGAAACCGAAGGTGCAACTAGGTACAACCACTCATTCTGAATCCGGATGCGGGTTGCACCCAACCCGTCGCCGCGCCGGCCGTCAACGGTGCTCAAATACGAAGCGGGTCGATCTCCAGTTGCCACCGCACGCCCTTCGCATCGGCCAGCGCGTCACCGAAAGTTTGCACCCACTCGTCCACAAACCGCTGCAATGCGGCCCTTGAGGTACTTTCCACCAGCATCTGCGCACGCTCGCGGTTGGCCACGCGCACCATCGACATCGGCACCGGGTCGTGGAGTTGCACCTCAGGCGCCAGGCGGCAGGAGTCGGCACGATTGCGGGCGCTCTGCAGGAAGGCCAGCGCGCGCTCCAGCTGGCCGTGCTCGGCCGTGACGAGCACCTGGTACGCGAACGGGGGCAACCCGGCCTGGCGCCGCTCGCGCAACTGCGCGGCAGCGAATCCATCATAGTCATGGCGAACCAGTGCCTGCAATGCCGATGCATCCGGATAGCGGGTCTGGATCAGCACCTCGCCGGCCAGCCCGGCGCGGCCGGCACGGCCGGCCACCTGCATCAGCGAGGCGAACAGGTGCTCGGCCGCGCGGAAGTCGTGGCTGAACATGGCGGCGTCCGGGTGCACGATGCCGACCAGCGTCACACGCTGGAAGTCGTGCCCCTTGGCGACCATCTGCGTACCCACCAGGATGTCCACCTCGCCGGCATGGACCTCGTCGAACATTGCCTGGGCGCTGCCTTTGCGGCGCGTGGAGTCCGCGTCGATGCGCGCGATGCGGGCCTGTGGAAAACGTGCCGCCAAGGCTTCCTCGATCCGCTGCGTGCCGCGCCCGAGCGGCGCAATATCCACATCACCGCAGTCCGGACAATGATGGGGCACGGGCGATTCCAGCCCGCAGTGGTGGCAGCGCAGCCGGCGCTCGGGCCGGTGCAGCACCAGGTAGGCGGAACAACGCGGGCAACCCGACAGCCAGCCGCAACTGCCGCAGGCGAGCACGGGCGCGTAGCCGCGCCGGTTGAGGAACAGCAGGCTCTGCTCGCCACGCGCCAGGCGGGCCTCGATGGCGCTCAGCAGCGGCACCGAGAGCCCTTCGAAGAGCGCGCGCTGGCGCTGGCGCTCCTGGTTCAGGTCGACCAGCCGCACTACCGGCAGCGCCGCGTCGGCCTGGGCGCGCTCGCGCAGCACCAGCTTGCGGTAGGCGCCCTGCTCTGCGCGCCACCAGGTTTCCATCGACGGCGTGGCCGAGCCCAGCACGACGGCGATGCCGAGCTGCTTGGCACGCCAGATGGCCAGGTCCCGCGCGGAGTAGCGCAGGCCCTCCTGCTGCTTGTAGGAGGTGTCGTGCTCCTCGTCCACCACGATCAGGGCGAGATGCGGCAGCGAGGCCATCACCGCCATGCGGGTGCCGAGCACGATGCGGGCCTCGCCCCGGTGCGCGGCCAGCCATTGCAGCGTGCGCTCCTGGTCAGCCAGGCCGCTGTGCAGCACCGCCAGCGGCAACTGCGGGAAGCGCGCGGCGATGCGGCCCTGCAATTGCGGCGTGAGGTTGATTTCGGGCACCAGCATCAGTACCTGCGCCTGCGGGTCGCGCGCCAGGGCTTCGGCCATGGCGTGCAGGTAGACCTCGGTCTTGCCGCTGCCGGTCACGCCGTGCAGCAGGAAGGGCGCGAAGCCCTGCGCCTGGCTGATCGCCTCCACGGCCGCGCGCTGCTCGTCGTGCAACGGTGGCGCGACCGAAGGTTCGCTGTCGGCTGCAATGTCCAGCAGCGGCTGGTCGGCGTGGCTGGCGCTGACCCAGCCGGCCGCCGTCCATTCGGCCAGGCGGGCCGGGGCGGCGCTGCACAAGGCACGCGCCTCGGCCGCGGAAAGTGCCGCACCCGCCCCGGCGGCGGCCACCAGGGCCTGCGCCAGGGCCAGCACGGTGCGGGCACGCGCCGGCACGGCTGCCAGCAGGGCCGGCTCGTGGCCCGGTATCAAGCGGTAATGCTCGCAGCGGGCCCGTAGCGCCAGCCGCGGCCAGCTCTCGGCCTCGCGCAGCCCCGGGGGCAGCGCCGGGAGCATGACCTCGCCGAGACAGCGGTGATAGTAGAGCGAGGAGAACCGGGCCAGCGCGATCCAGTGCGCGCCCAGCGGCGGCAGCCAGTCGAGGCGCTGGGCGACAGGCCGCAGCCGATCGGGCGGCACTTCGGAATGGGCCGAACGGGCCACTGCCACGCCGACCATCAGGCGGCGCCCGAAGGGCACGGTCACCAGGTCGCCAGGCTGGATCTCCGGCGGGGCGAGATAATCGAAGACATCGTCGGCCGGCGTATCGAGCGCCACCCGCACGATGGCAAGCGGCGCGTCATCGGCGGCAGATGACGCTTCCGGGCCGGAGGCGGGGAGTGTCGGGGCGTTCACGCCCTGGCTCCGGCGCGCAGCACTGGGTACGGCCCAGATTGGGGCAAGGCGGCGGGCAAGCTGGCCCAATGCGGGTGCAAGGCAGCGCTGGGCCGCTTTCCAGACAAATTAAGTGTGCGGCGCAGCATCAACTTAAAGTAACGCTTCAAATGTGCCCCTAAGTCGATGATAGATGGCCGCTTTTCCCGCTGGCGCGCAGTGCCTGTGGATAACTTTGTTGAAAACTCGTCCGGCGTTCCCGCCAAGCCCCGTAAATCAAGGCTCCCACTGGCATTCCGGCGTCAGCCTGATCAGATGCAATTCCTTTTAAATCAAGGACTTGCGAGCCTCCCTCAGATGAGTTAAGGACTAACCCGCTCTTGCACTGCGGAAAACCCATTGATGTGCATAAGTCAAGCCTTGACAAGCGCGAACCGGCACCGAAAGAGCGAAAAATTGCAAAATAGTTTACTTGACAGCGCTTCGTGCCAGCCTCCCGCGCCACCCGGCTTCGGGAACGCGCCGCAGGCGTCACGCTCGCTGCGCCGCACAGCCGCCGCCGCCCGGCCGGCGGCGGGGCGTGCACCACGTATCACCCCGCGCTGGCCCGCAGCTGGCGGCTGTAGCGATGCACCTCGTCCACCAGCACCGTGACATTCTCAGGCGGCGTGAACTGGGAGATGCCATGGCCGAGGTTGAACACATGGCCGTCGCTGCCGCCGCCGGCGGCGTAGCTGTCGAGCACGCCGCGCACCTGCGTGCGGATGGCGGATTCCGGCGCGAACAGCACATTGGGGTCGATATTCCCCTGCAGGGCGACCTGGCCGCCGGTACGGCGGCGCGCCTGCTGCAGGTTGACCGTCCAGTCGAGTCCGAGCGCGTCGGCCCCGATGCCGGCCAGTTCTTCCAGCCACAGGCCGCCGCCCTTGGTGAAGACGATCACCGGCACTTGCTGGCCGTCTTGCTCGCGCTTGAGCCCGGCCACCACCTGGCGCATATAGGCCAGCGAGAACGCCTGGTACATGCCGTCGGCCAGCGTGCCGCCCCAGGTATCGAACAGCATCACGGCCTGCGCGCCGGCCTCGATCTGTGCGTTCAGGTAGGCGGATACGGCGCGCGCGTTGATCTCCAGGATGCGGTGCATCAGGTCCGGGCGGCTGTACATCATGCTCTTGACGGTGCGGAAATCCGAAGAGCCGGCGCCTTCGACCATATAGCAGGCCAGCGTCCAGGGGCTGCCCGAAAAGCCGATCAGCGGCACGCGCTGGCGGCCGTCCTGCACGAGCGCACGCCGGATCTCGCTGACCGCGTCGAACACATAGCGCAGCGAGGCCATGTCGGGCACCGCCAGCTTCATCACGTCGGCTTCGGTGCGCAACGGACGGGCAAAGCGCGGCCCCTCGCCCTGCGCGAACGACAGGCCCAGGCCCATGGCGTCAGGCACGGTGAGGATGTCGGAGAAGAGGATGGCCGCGTCGAGCGGGTAGCGCTCGAGCGGCTGCAGCGTCACCTCGGTGGCATAGGCCGGGTCCTTGGCCAGCCCGAGAAAGCTGCCGGCGCGCGCGCGCGTGGCGTTGTACTCGGGCAGGTAGCGGCCGGCCTGTCGCATCAGCCACAGCGGGGTGTACTCGGTAGGCTGCCGGCGCAGTGCGCGCAGGAAGGTATCGTTCTGCAGTGCGGTCATGGTCATCCTCGTAAGACCGCCATTCTACGGGATGCCCGCGCCGCGTTCCTCCCCGCCGTGCGGCGGCGTCGGCGCATTTGCGTCAAATGTCGTCCGCCAGTTCCTTGAAGGCCTGCGCGGCGCGGCGCATCCATTCGCGCGCGCGCGGCACATCGGGCTGCAGGCGGGCGAAACCATGCGTCATGCCACTGGCTTCCAGCGTGATCACGGCTGCGCCGTAGCGCACCAGGTAGTCGGCGTAGGCCAGGCCGTCGTCGCGCAGCACGTCATTGGCCGCCACCACCACCACGCTGGCGGGCGGCAGGTGCCTTGGCGCCGCGCCCATGAGGTGGATGCGCGTGTCTTCGATGGCGGCGCCCGCGGCGAGTTGCTCCGCGCCGATGAACTGGGTCCAGAACCAGGCCATTTCGTCACGCGTGAGGCCAGGGCCGTCGGCAAAGGCGCGATAGCTCTCGGTGGCAAGGGCCGGCGCCGTCACCGGATAGATCAGCAGTTGGGCGTTGACCAGCCCGGGATGTCCGTGCGCGTTCGCCCAGCGCGCCGCCTGCGCCGCCAGGTGGCCACCGGCGCTGTCGCCGGCCACGGCCAGGAAGCGGGTATCGAGGCGCAGCCGCGCGCGTTGCTCGGCGAACCAGAGCAACGACTGCAGCGCGTCGTCGCACGGCGCGGGAAACGGATGCTCCGGGGCGAGCCGGTAGTCGATGCTGGCGACGGCGCAGCCGGTATCGGCAGCCAGCAGCGCCGCCACGGTGTGATGCGTCTCGTGCGAGCCGACCACCCACCCGCCGCCATGGAAGTAGACCATGAGGCGCGGCTCCGTCACGCCCTCCGGGCGGTACAGGCGTGCCGCCAGCGTACGGCCGGGCAGCGCGATCTCCAGATCCGTGACGACGAGGCCTTCGGGGTCCGGCACCAGCGAAGTCGCTGCGATTTCGGCGAAGCGGGCGCGACGGCCCGCGGCATCGGCCGGCGCGGGTTGGCCGGCATAGCGCTCGGCAAGCCGGCGGTAATAGTCGAGGAGCTGGGGATCGATGGCCATGGCTGGGTCGGACGGGTTGATGGGGTCGCGGCGCAAGGCGCCTGCAACCCCGCAGTGTAGCGGCGTTCGCGCCTTCAGGCGTCCGCGTGCATCAGCTCGATCTTGGCGCAACGGTCCTGCACCGCGAGCAGCCCGGCGGCTCGGGCGCGGGCGAAGGCCTCGTCGTTGACGATGCCGAGTTGCAGCCAGACGCCGCGCGCACCGATGGCGATGGCGTCGTCCACCACCGGCGGCACGTCGTCGGCGCGGCGGAAGATGTCCACCCAGTCGATGCGCTGCCCTTCGGCGGCCAGTGCCCGCGCCGCGTCGGCCAGGCTGGCATGGCAGGTCTGCCCCAGGATACGCGCGCCGGCATGGTTGGGATTGACCGGCACGATGCGATAGCCGCGTGCCTGCATGAAGGCGGCCACTTCGTGGCTGGCGCGGGCCGGGTTGTCGGACAGGCCCGCCACGGCGACGGTCTTCATCGCCAGCATGTCCCGGATGGCTGTCTGCATCTCGCTCACGTCTGCGTTTCCTTCGGTTCGGGTTGGGGGGATTCTTCGCGGCTTGTGCCGGGCGGGCGGGCGCAGCCGCCCAGCCGAGCAAACGGCACCGCCACCTGGTAGGCGCCCTGTGCGAACGGTCCCACCGCATAGGGTGCATAGTGCAGCACCAGCCCGCCGCGGTACAGCGTATAGGGAGTGCGGTCATCGCGCAGCGCCTGGTCGTCGAGTGCGCCGCGCTCCGGGTGGGCCGCGCCCTGCTGCGTCAGCGACGCTTGCAGCTCCGCGTTGAGCTTGCGCACGCAGCCTTTGCCTCCCAACAGGTCGGCGAGCCGGATTGGCGCATAGGCGGGCCGGCCGTCCCTGCCGGCATCGTTGCGCCACGTTGCGCCGGCGTAGTCCAGGCTGCCGTGCGCACCGCCGCTGTAGCGCCAGGTGGTACGCAACAGGCTGACCGCATCGGCATCAAGCCTGACGAGTTCCACCGCGCTACGGCATTCCAGCTCGCCCTCGCCGCAGCCGCTGGTACGCAGGGAGGCGATCAGCGCGTCGATGTCCTGCCGACCGGTTTCGGGATAGCGTTCTGCAAGGCGCGCCCCCGCCACCTCCGCCTTGTTCTCGCGATAGACTGCCTTGCGCGTCAGCACGAGCTGGCGCGCGCTGCCATCGGGACTTGTCCACAGCCCGTTGGCGGTGTGCCTGTCGGCAGAGAGCGTGCCCTCGAAACGGGCGCCATCGCTTGCTTCGGCGGAGTCGAGGGAGGGGGGGAAAGCCGCCTGCTCGCGCAGGCTCAGGGCGCCGCCCGATGTCAATTGGCCATCCAGCTGGCGAGGGATGGCCGAGAGCATTGAATCGTAACGAACGGTTCCGTCGACTATATCGGTCCCGGCGCGTGGAAATATCGTCAGCGATACCTGCTCGCCACCGCCGAGATCGCCCTGCCAGAAGGAACCGGCGAGCGTGTGCGGGCTGTCCGCGCGCGCCACGCCGCTTGCCGCCGGCGCGCCAGCGACAAGCCCCGCGAGGCCAAGCTGCACAAGGGCATTTCGTACCTGGGCGCGGGGGCGGCGGGAAACGGGAAAGACAGGAAAGGCGGAAAAGGACGGCATGGCAATCGGCGGCCAGACCGCGAGGCGGATGGCTGGGTCAGCGAAAGCAATGGGACTGGCGTGGTCCGGCGATGTTCCCGCTGCGATGCAGCAAAACGGCCGATATGAGATTAAAGAGGCTTATTTGGCTGACATTTCGGTTACGGCGTTTTCAACTTCTTGCAAACCGATACATTTTGTTACTGCCATCCCCAAAAGTTTCCCCCACAATGCTTTAACACAATCAGTTTTTTGTGAAGGCGTTCCCTCCCCCAAACAGAAAGGGAGGGCGTCGTGAAGAAAGCCTTTAGGAAGCATTCCCACCCAGATTGACCGGATCGCAGGCGACGCCTGCGGTCGGTGTACCAGGTTGAGATTGTTGGCGCGCTCCGTTTCCGGCTGGTTGGATCGTCTGATTGCGATCGGTACCGCCTGACCGGATGCCTGACCACCTTGCCGTATGGAAAGTGGCTGGCGCCTGTTGGATGACCTGGACCTTACCCGTTCCTTCGAATTGACCCCTCGAAGGGATTTTCCCGTCCGCGCGGAGCCTCCCCGGCCCGCGCGCTTTTTTTTGGTCTGAGCCGACAGAATAGTCGCAGGCTCATGAAAAAGGCAGCCTTGCGGCTGCCTTTTTTCTCGCCACTGCCAAAAAACAACAGGCGGGGCGAGACTGCCTTTTCTCAGCGCTTGCGACGCAGGCGCGCGATGGCTGCCAGTTGCGCAGTAGCCACAGCCAGCTCGCCCTGCGCACGTGCCAGGTCGAGATCGCTGCTCTGGTTCTGCATCAGCTCCTCGGCGGCGCGCTTGGCTTCCTGCGCCTTGGCTTCGTCGAGGTCGCCACCGCGGATCGCGGTGTCCGCCAGCACGGTGACGTGCTTGGGTTGCACTTCGAGGATGCCGCCGGCCACGAACACGAACTCTTCGCTACCGTCTTCCTTCTCGATGCGCACTGCGCCCGGCTGGATACGCGTGATCAGCGGCGTATGGCCCGGCAGGATACCCAGCTCGCCCGACTCGCCCGGCAGTGCCACGAACCTCGCCTGACCGGAGAAGATCGACGATTCGGCGCTGACGACGTCTACAAGAATGGTTGCCATGTGAATTCCTTTGTCCCTGAAAGCTTCGGCTTCCCGTTGCCAGGAAGCAAGTATTCCGCCCTTGGGGCCGAGCGTGACCCGCCTCGGACATTGTGCTGTCCGGGGCGGGCCGCCGCTACGACGCCCGCAGGCGAAAGACGCCGCTTACTGGAGCTTCTTGGCCTTCTCGAAGGCTTCGTCGATCGAACCGACCATGTAGAACGCTTGCTCCGGCAGGTGATCGCACTCGCCGTCCACCAGCATCTTGAAGCCACGGATGGTTTCCTTCAGCGGCACGTACTTGCCCGGCGAACCCGTGAACACTTCCGCGACGTGGAAGGGCTGCGACAGGAAACGCTGGATCTTACGAGCGCGCGACACGGCCTGCTTGTCTTCCGGCGACAGTTCGTCCATGCCCAGAATCGCGATGATGTCGCGCAGTTCCTTGTAGCGCTGCAGCGTTTGCTGCACGCGACGGGCCACGTCGTAGTGCTCCTGACCCACCACTTGCGGGTCGAGCTGACGCGAGGTCGAATCGAGCGGATCGACGGCCGGGTAGATACCCAGCGCGGCGATGTCACGCGACAGCACGACGGTCGAGTCCAGGTGCAGGAAGGTGGTGGCAGGCGACGGGTCGGTCAAGTCATCCGCAGGCACGTACACGGCCTGGATCGACGTGATCGAGCCGGTCTTGGTCGAGGTGATGCGCTCTTGCAGCTTGCCCATTTCCTCGGCCAGCGTCGGCTGGTAACCCACTGCGGAAGGCATACGGCCCAGCAGTGCCGACACTTCGGTACCGGCCAGCGTGTAGCGGTAGATGTTGTCGACGAAGAACAGGATGTCACGGCCTTCGTCGCGGAACTTCTCGGCCATGGTCAGGCCGGACAGTGCCACGCGCAGACGGTTGCCCGGCGGCTCGTTCATCTGGCCGAACACCATGGCCACCTTGTCGAGAACGTTCGAGTCCTTCATTTCGTGGTAGAAGTCGTTCCCTTCACGGGTACGCTCGCCCACGCCGGCGAACACCGACAAACCGCTGTGCTGCTTGGCGATGTTGTTGATGAGCTCCATCATGTTCACGGTCTTGCCGACACCGGCGCCGCCGAACAGACCCACCTTGCCACCCTTTGCGAACGGGCACACCAGGTCGATCACCTTGATGCCGGTTTCCAGCAGGTCCACGGAAGGCGACAGTTCGTCGAACTTCGGGGCCTTCTGGTGGATCGCGCGCAGTTCTTCCGAAGCGATCGGGCCGGCGTCGTCGATCGGACGACCCAGCACGTCCATGATGCGGCCCAGGGTGCCCTGGCCAACCGGCACCGAGATCGGCGCGCCGGTGCTCTTCACTGCCATGCCGCGGCGCAGGCCGTCCGACGAACCCAGGGCAATGGTACGCACCACGCCGTCACCCAGCTGTTGCTGCACTTCGAAGGTCAGGCCCTTCTCGGCGAACGAGGCTTCGTTGCTCTCTTCCAGCACGAGCGCGTCGTACACCTTCGGCAGCGCGTCGCGGGGGAACTCGATGTCCACCACGGCGCCAATACACTGCACAATATTTCCGATACTCATTTCGTATCTCCGATAGCTTGAATACTTGACGCCTTAGACGGCTGCGGCACCGCTGACGATTTCCGACAGTTCCTTGGTGATCGCTGCCTGACGGGTCTTGTTGTAGACCAGTTGCAGTTCGCCGATCACGTTCTTGGCGTTGTCGGATGCCGCCTTCATGGCCACCATGCGCGCCGATTGCTCGGACGCCATGTTCTCGGCCACGGCCTGGTACACCAGCGCTTCGACGTAGCGGACCAACAGTTCTTCCACCACGGTCTGGGCGTCGGGCTCGTAGATGTAATCCCACGAGTAGGCGCGCTTTTCATCTTCGGTCTGGGCAAACTTGTCGGCGGGGAGCGGCAGCAGCTGCTCCACCATCGGCTCCTGTTTCATCGTATTGATGAACTTGGTGTAAGCCAGGTACACGGCATCGACCTCACCATTGGTGAAAGCGTCGAGCTGGACCTTGATCGCGCCGATCAGTTTTTCCAGATGCGGGGTGTCACCGAGCTGCACCACGTGCGAAACCACCTTGGCGCCGACGCGGCCCAGGAACTGCATGCCCTTGGAACCGATGGCGGTGCTTTGCACCTGCACGCCGCGGTTCTGCAGCTCACGCAGCTCATTGGTGACCGCGCGCAGCACGTTCGTGTTCATGCCACCGCACAGACCCTTGTCGGTCGTCACCACGATCATGCCGGCGCGCTTGACTTCGCGTGCCACCATGAAGGGGTGCTTGAACTCGGGGTTGGCCGAAGCCAGGTGCGCCGCGATATTGCGCACTTTCTCGGCATAGGGACGGGCGTTGCGCATCCGTTCCTGCGCCTTGCGCATCTTGGACGCGGCGACCATCTCCATCGCCTTGGTGATCTTGCGCGTGTTTTGCACGCTCTTGATCTTGGTTCGAATTTCTTTCGTTCCGGCCATATCTTCCTCTCCATTCGTGCCGCGCCGGCACCGTCATGGCAACGGTGCCGGCGCAGTTTCGTGGAATTGCGCGGTTAGAACGCGGCGGACTTCTTGAAATCCTCGATCGCTGCACGCAGCGCGGCTTCATCTTCCTTCGACAGATCCTTGGTATCTTCGATGCGGTTGATGAGGTCGGCGTACTTGGTCTTCAGATGGTCGTGCAGGCCCTTCTCGAACGGGAGAATGTCCTTCACTTCCACGTTGTCGAGGAAGCCGTTGTTGGCTGCGTACAGCGACGCGGCCAGCTGCCACACCTGCAGGGGCAGGTACTGCGCCTGCTTGAGCAGTTCGGTCACGCGGCGGCCGCGCTCCAGCTGCTTGCGGGTGGCATCGTCCAGGTCGGAAGCGAACTGCGCGAACGCAGCCAGCTCACGGTACTGGGCCAGGTCGGTACGGATACCGCCGGACAGCTTCTTGACGACCTTGGTCTGGGCGGCACCACCAACGCGCGACACCGAGATACCGGCGTTGATTGCGGGGCGGATACCAGCGTTGAACAGGTCGGTTTCCAGGAAGATCTGGCCGTCGGTGATCGAGATCACGTTGGTCGGCACGAAGGCGGACACGTCGCCAGCCTGCGTTTCGATCACGGGCAGCGCGGTCAGCGAGCCGGTCTTGCCGGTCACGGCACCCTTGGTGAACTTCTCGACGTAGTCGGCGTTCACGCGGGCTGCGCGCTCGAGCAGACGCGAGTGCAGGTAGAACACGTCGCCGGGGTAAGCTTCGCGGCCCGGCGGGCGGCGCAGCAGCAGCGACACCTGGCGGTAGGCCCAGGCTTGCTTGGTCAGGTCGTCATAGACGATCAGCGCGTCTTCGCCGCGGTCGCGGAAGTACTCGCCCATCGTGCAGCCGGCGTAGGCAGCCAGATACTGCATGGCGGCGGAGTCCGAAGCCGTTGCGGCGATGACGATGGTGTATTCCATCGCGCCGAGTTCTTCGAGCTTGCGCACCACGTTGTTCACGGTCGAAGCCTTCTGACCGATTGCCACGTACACGCAGAAGACGCCCTTGCCCTTCTGGTTGATGATGGCGTCGACAGCCACGGCGGTCTTGCCGGTCTGGCGGTCGCCAATGATCAGCTCGCGCTGGCCACGGCCGATAGGCACCATCGCGTCGATCGACTTCAGGCCGGTCTGCACCGGCTGGCTAACCGACTGACGTGCGATCACGCCAGGGGCAACCTTTTCGATAACGTCGAATTCCTTGGCGTTGATCGGGCCCTTGCCGTCGATCGGCTGGCCCAGCGTGTTGACCACGCGGCCGAGCAATTCGCGGCCGACCGGCACTTCCAGAATGCGGCCGGTGCACTTGACCGGGTCGCCTTCCGAAATGTGTTCGTAGTCGCCCAGCACCACGGCGCCGACAGAGTCGCGCTCGAGGTTCAGCGCGAGGCCGAAGGTGTTGCCGGGGAATTCCAGCATCTCGCCCTGCATCACGCCGGACAGGCCGTGCACGCGGCAGATACCATCGGTCACGGAGATAACCGTGCCGGTGTTGCGCACTTCAGCGTCGGCGCCAAGACCCGAGATGCGGGACTTGATCAGCTCGCTGATTTCTGAGGGGTTCAGTTGCATAACAATGCTCCTAATTCTTCAATCCGTCGGCCGGTGAGCGCTTGCGCGCATCAGGCGGTCAGCGCGACTTGCATCGCAGCCAGGCGCGCACGCACGGAGGTGTCGAGGACTTCGTCGCCAACCTTGACGCGCACACCGCCGATCAGCGACGGGTCTACCGCAACCGAGGGCTGCAGCTTGCGGCCGAACTTGCGTTCGAGCGCGGCGACGAGGTCGGTCAGGGTTGCGCCTTCGATGGGGAAGGCACTCGTGATCTCGACATCGGCCGACCCTTCACGGGCGTTCTTGAGCGCATGGAACTGCTCGGCGATTTCCGGCAACACGGCCAGGCGGTGGTTGTCCACCAGCAGGCCGACAAAGCGCTTGGCTTCGTCATTGACCGGAGATTTCAGGGCCGACAGGAACAGTGCAGCCAGCTTGTCGCCGTGCACGTTCGGATCGCCAGCCACCGCCTTCATGTCGGGATTGGCGGCGACTTGCCCCATTTCCGACACCAGCTCGGACCATGCATCCAGATTGCCGCTCGATTCGGTCGCGACGCGGAACAGCGCCTCGGCGTAGGGACGGGCAATGGTTGCGGTTTCAGCCATGATTAGAGCTCAGCCTTGAGTTGATTGAGCAGGTCGGAGTGGACCTGCGCGTTCACTTCGCGCTTGAGGATCTGCTCGGCACCCTTGACGGCCAGCACGGCAACCTGGTCGCGCAGCTGTTCGCGCGCGCGGGTGACTTGCTGGTCCGCTTCGGCCTTGGCCTGGGCAATGATGCGTGCGGCTTCCGCCTGGGCGTTATGCTTGATCTCGTCTGCCGTCAGCTGGGCGCGCTTCTCGGCGTCGGCGACGCGTTGAGCACCTTCGGTGCGGGCTTCGGCCAGGGCCTGGTCCACACGCTTGTTGGCGAGTTCGAGCTCAGCCTTGCCCTTTTCGGCAGCGGCGAGGCCATCGGCGATCTTCTTTGCGCGTTCGTCGAGCGCCTTCACCAGCGGCGGCCAAATGAATTTGGCAACTACCCACCACAGGATGAAGAACACGACCATCTGCGCAAGAAACGTTGCGTTCAGATTCATGGTGTGTTCCTTTCGGTAATCAAACTACAGATAAATGCGCAAGGGCGGCCAGGCTAAGTGGCCCGCGCCGCCCGTCAGCATCATGCAGACCGAAAAGAATTACTTGATGACAGCCAGCAGCGGGTTGGCGAATGCGAACAGCATTGCAACGCCCACGCCGATCAGGAATGCTGCGTCGATCAGGCCAGCCAGCAGGAACATCTTGGTTTGCAGCGGGTTCATCAGCTCGGGCTGACGTGCGCACGCTTCGATGTACTTGCCACCCATCAGGGCGATACCCAGGCAGGCGCCGATTGCGCCCAGACCGATGATGATGCCGATACCAATAGCGGTCAGACCCTGGATGTTGGCGAGATATGCTTGCATGACGACTCCTTTAATTTAGAGAGACTTGGAACTTGAAAAACTGAAAACCAAAAAACCAAAAACCGGAAAATCAGTGGTGATCATGTGCCTGGCCGATGTACACCAGCGTCAGCATCATGAAAATGAAGGCCTGGAGCAGGACGATCAGGATGTGGAAGATCGCCCATACGGTACCGGCCAGCACGTGACCGACGAAGCCCAGCGCGGACAGGTCCGCACCGAACGTCCAGATGGAACCCAGCAGCGCGATCAGCAGGAACACCAGTTCGCCGGCGTACATGTTGCCGAACAACCGCATGCCCAGCGAAACCGCCTTGGCGAGGAATTCGATGAGATTCAGGACCAGGTTGAACGGGGCCAGGTACCACTTGGCGCCGAACGGGGCCGAGAACAGCTCGTGCATGAAGCCGCCGGCGCCCTTGATCTTGAAGCTGTAGTAAATCATCAGCACCAGCACCGAGCACGACATGCCCAGCGTACCGTTCAGGTCGGCCGTGGCAACCGCGCGGTGGTGCGGCAGGTGGATGTGGAAGATGCCCAGCAGGCCGTTCAGGCCGGTGACCCAGTCGACCGGGATCAAGTCGATGGCGTTCATCACGGTGATCCAGCAGAACACCATCAGCGCCAGCGGGGCGATAAAGGAACGGTCGCCATGGATGATGCCCTTGGCCTGGTCGTCGACCATTTCGACGATCATCTCGACGAAGGCCTGGAAGCGGCCCGGCACGCCGGCCGTGGCGCGGCGCGCGGCGGCGTACAGGAAGATCACGGCGATCGCCCCGCACAGGACCGACCAGAACACCGTGTCGTAGTTGAGGACGCTGAAATCGACCACGGAGGCTTGCTTGCCGCCAACCGTGTTCAGGTTCTGCAAGTGTTCGGCGATATAGCCGGAGGGGGTGAGCGCCTGTTCGGCGCCTTGAGCAGCTGACATGTCGAAACGAACCGTAATATTGCGAAACCAGTGGCCGGCATTCTGCCGGTACGCTTCTTGCACCGCCTTCAGCATGAGTCGCTGGTCACCGCGGGCAAGGACGTCTTAACCTTATCTGCGCCGCGCTTCACCGTTGTGACGCGCCACGCCAAAAAACTCTTGATATTCCGTTTTCGTGCCCCAACTCGATGGGATGCACTGTATTCGAACCACCGCGGCCGCCTTGTCTGTGGACAAGTCCGCAGCGACGCGTTCAGCGAATCGCCAGCGCCACCCAGTAGGTCTTCAGCGCCAGCAAAAACGTGACCAGCATCGGCACCCAGCGCAACTCGCGGTACAGCACCACCACCAGCACAAACAGGGCGACGGTGGCAAACACCTTGATGGCCTCGCCGACGACCAGGCCGCCGACCGAGGTACGCTCGCGCGACAGCCACAGGCGCAACGCGAAAAAACCGCTCGGCACGAAACATACGACGCCGCCAAACAGCGCGGACCAGCCAGCCGCCGCGGCATCGCCGCTGGCGAACACTCGCCACGCAATGGCCGACAGAACCGTCACCGCCACCTGCGCCAGCACGACCCTGCCGGGCGTCATGCGCGAAGGGCGCAGCGCACGCGCACCGAGCAGCGTTTCCGCTTCCGCGCGCGACAGCGGCTCGACCGCCTCTTCCTCGCGCTCTGCCTCGTCCTCCCAGGCATCGCGCGCCTGCCAGTCCTTGTCCTGACGGGCATCTCGACGATCAGAAACCACCTGCGTATTGCCTCTGCTGGTTGTTAACTCCATGCTCGGAACTTTCTTGGACCGGCTGGAATTCAAACCGCACGATTTTACGAGGAATGCACCATCAGAGTCAATCTGCTTACAGTCTCCTTGCAACGGTGCGCAATCTCCTTTCGCCCACGAGGCCATACTGCGCGCGAAGCGACGGCGCGCCAATAACGCGGCAGGTAATTGAGACTTTCGGCCCGCGTGGCGCAACATCATCGTTTATTGGCCTTGCGTAAACCTGACAAAGCCTGACAAAGTCCGTCGCGCAGGCGCAACCGCGGCGCCCGCTTCGCGAGCGCCGTGCGTTAATCGCGCACTATTTTAGGAAAATAAAGCTGAGCCTGTCGTCAGGCCGGGGACTGGCTTTCGCCCTGCTCGCGCAGACGCGTGAGCACACCGTCGAGCGCATCGTTGCTGGTGAAGTGAATGGTGAGCTGGCCCTTGCCGCGCACGCCCAGCTTGATCTGCACCGGCAGGCCAAGCACGTCGGACAACTCCTCCTCGAGACGCGCGACATCGCGTGCCGGCGCCACGCCATTCTGCCGCATCGAGCGCAGATCGAGCGGCCTGAGCGTGGATGCGACCAGCTTCTCGGTTTCACGTACCGAGAGGCGTTTGTTGACGATCTGGTTGGCGAGCGTGATCTGGTTGGCGCCGTCCACGGCGAGCAGCGCGCGCGCGTGTCCCATGTCGAGATCGCCCGCCATCAGCATGGTCTGCACCGGCTGGGCCAGGTTGAGCAGGCGCAGCAGATTGGACACCGCGCTGCGCGAGCGCCCCACCGACTCGGCCGCCTGCTCGTGCGTGAAATCGAATTCGCGCACCAGCCGCATGATGCCTTGCGCCTCTTCCAGCGGATTGAGGTCCTCGCGCTGGATGTTCTCGATCAGCGCCATTGCGGCGGCGGCGTCGTCGGCCACATCCTTCACGAGCACCGGCACTTGTTCAAGCCCGGCGATGCGCGACGCGCGGAAGCGGCGCTCGCCGGCGATGATCTCGTAGCGGTCCGGCTCCGCCACCCGGCGCACCAGGATCGGCTGCATCAGGCCCTGCGCGCGGATGCTCGCGGCCAGCTCCTGCAGCGCGCCTTCGTCCATGCGCGTGCGCGGCTGGTACTTGCCGGGCTGCAGCTGATCCAGGCGCAGCACGGAGGGCGCGCCCTCCTGCTTCACGGCATCGACGATTTCGGCGGGGCCGCCAAGCAAGGCTTCCAGTCCGCGGCCCAGGCCCTTTTTCTTTGCAGTGCTCATCTCGTTATCCCGCTTGCTATCTTCTGTACGAAGCCCGCTCAGTCGAGCAACCTGACCCGAGCAATCATCTCTGCGCCAAAGTCCAGGTAGGCCTTCGCGCCCTTGGAGGACGGATCGAAGGCCACGCCCGGCACGCCGTAGGACGGCGCTTCCGCCAGCCGCACATTGCGCGGGATGACGGTCTTGAACACCTTCTCGCCGAAATGCGATTCCAGCTGGGCGGACACTTGCTGCTGCAAGGTCACACGTGGATCAAACATCACACGCAACAAACCGATCACCTTGAGGTCGCGGTTGAGATTGGCGTGTACCTGCTTGATGGTATTGACGAGATCGGACAGCCCTTCGAGCGCGAAGTACTCGCACTGCATCGGCACGATCACGCCGTTGGCGGCGCACAGGCCGTTGAGCGTCAGCAGCGACAGCGACGGCGGGCAGTCGATCAGCACGAAGTCGTACTCGGCATCGACTTCGGCGATGGCATTTTTCAGGCGGCGCTCGCGCTGGTCCAGTTCGACCAGTTCCACTTCGGCACCGGCCAGTTCGCGATTGGCGGGCAGCACGTCGTACTTGCCCGACTCGGAATACTGGCGCGCCTGCGCGATCGACGAAAGGCCCACCAGGACCTGGTAGACGCTATGTTCAAGCGATTGCTTGTCGATGCCCGAGCCCATCGAGGCATTGCCCTGCGGATCGAGGTCGACCAGCAGCACGCGCTGCTGCTGGGCCGCCAGTCCGGCGGCAAGATTCACCGTGGTGGTGGTCTTGCCGACGCCGCCCTTCTGGTTTGCGATCACGAATACCTTGGCCATAAGCTCTTAGCTGCTCCTGCTTGATTTCAACCTGCCGGGGTGGACGCCGGCGACAACCACCGGCCGGGTCAGCGGCGCGACAGCACCACCAGGTGACGTTCTGCATCCAGTTCCGGCACGGTCAGGCGCGGCACCGCCTCGACCTGCCACTCCTCCATCATCCCCGCCGCTTCCATGCGGTCGATTTCGGGCTGCGGATAAACGCCCTTCATCGCGATCAGCTTGCCTTGCGGCGCGAGCAGGTGGCCGGCGAGCGAGACGAAGTCGCTCAGCTCGGCAAACGCACGCGAGGTGATGACGGCGTAGCCCCTGGCATCGTCCAGCTTCTCCACTGGTCCCCAGTGGGCGGCGGCATTCGACAGGCCAAGCTGCGCCCGGCACTGCGTCAGGAATGCCGTCTTCTTCTGCACGATGTCGACCATCAGCACGGACAGGTCCGGGCAGGTAATGGCCAGCGGCAGGCCGGGCATGCCGCCGCCGGAACCGACGTCGAGCACGCGGGCGCGCGCGCCCTCCTCCACCGCAACGCTGCGCGCGGCCTCCGCCAGCGCCGGGACGGCGGCCAGCGAGTCGAGCATATGGTGCGTCAGCATCTCGTCGGGATGGCGGATGGCGGTCAGGTTGTAGATTGCATTCCACTTGCGCAGCAGCGCCAGGTACGCGAAGAGCTGGTCGATCTGTGCCGCGCCAGGTGCAAGCCCGATGGCGGACAGCCCGGCTTCCAGGCGGCGGCGCTGGTCGGCGTCATCCACGGCGGGGTAGCGTTGGCCCCGCACTCAGGCTGCCTCTTGGCCGGAGCCGGACTTGGTACGGCCCATGCCCCGCTTCTTCAGGTGAACCAACAGCAGCGAGATCGCGGCCGGCGTCACACCCGAGATACGCGAAGCCTGGCCGAGCGTCTCGGGTCGGTGCTGGTTCAGTTTCTGGCTGACCTCGAAACCGAGGCCGCGCACTTCGGTGTAGTCGAAGCCGTCCGGCAGGCGCGTGGTTTCATTCGCCTCCAGCTTGACGACCTCGGCGGCCTGGCGTGCGATATAGCCGTGGTACTTGATGCCGATCTCGATCTGCTCGCGGATCTGTCCGGTCAGCAAGGGATCGGCGTCGAGCGGCTGCTTGGGTGCGTACTTCCCATCCTGCAACGCCATCAACGCGTCGTACGCCACGGCGGGGCGGCGCAGCAAGTCGGCGAGGTTGTACTCGCGCTCGATGGCCTTGCCGAGCAAGGGCACGGCATCGGCCTCCGGCAGCAGGGCCGGATTGACCCAGGTGGTCTTCAAACGCTCTGTTTCACGTGAAACGGCGTCGCGTTTACGGTTGAATGCATCCCAGCGCACATCGTCGACCACGCCGAGCTCCCGACCAGCCTCTGTCAGACGCATATCGGCATTATCTTCCCGCAGGCTCAAACGGAATTCTGCGCGGCTGGTGAACATCCGGTACGGTTCCGACACCCCGCGGGTGATCAGGTCATCGACCAGAACCCCAAGATAGGCCTGGTCCCGGCGCGGCGTCCAGGCTGCGCGCTCGCGTACGAAGCATCCCGCGTTGATGCCGGCCAGCAGGCCCTGGGCGGCGGCTTCTTCGTAGCCGGTGGTGCCGTTGATCTGCCCTGCGAAGAACAGGCCCTGGATTGCCTTCGATTCCAGCGACGCCTTCAGCGCACGCGGATCGAAGTAGTCGTACTCGATGGCATAGCCAGGGCGCAGGATATGCGCGTTCTCCATGCCGCGGATCGAATGCACCAGTTCGAGCTGCACATCGAACGGCAGGCTGGTGGAGATGCCGTTGGGATAGAACTCGTTGGTGGTCAGCCCTTCGGGTTCGAGGAAGATCTGGTGGCTGTCCTTGCTGGCAAAGCGATGGATCTTGTCCTCGATGCTCGGGCAGTAGCGCGGCCCCACCCCTTCGATCACGCCCGTGTACATCGGCGAGCGGTCGAGGCCGCCGCGAATGATGTCGTGGGTGCGGGTGTTGGTATGGGTGATCCAGCAAGGCAGTTGCTGCGGATGCTGCTCGGCGCGCCCCAGGAAGGAGAACACCGGCACCGGGTCGAGATCGCCGGGCTGCTCCTCCATCACCGAGAAATCGATGGTCCGGCCATCGATACGCGGCGGCGTGCCCGTCTTGAGGCGGCCCTGCGGCAGCTTCAGTTCTTTCAGGCGCGCGGACAAGGAAACCGATGCCGGATCGCCAGCGCGTCCACCGGTGTAGTTGTCCAGGCCCACGTGGATCTTGCCATCCAGGAAGGTACCGGCGGTCAGCACCACCGCGCGGGCGCGAAAGGCGATACCGACCTGGGTCACGGCCCCGACTACGCGATCCCCTTCCACCATCAGGTCGTCCACTGCCTGCTGGAACAGCATCAGGTTGGGCTGGTTCTCCAGCCGTGTCCGGATTGCCTTGCGGTACAGCACGCGGTCCGCCTGGGCGCGCGTGGCACGCACAGCCGGGCCCTTGCTGGAGTTGAGGATACGGAACTGGATGCCCGACTCATTCATCTGGCCGAGCGTTTCGATGTTATGGCTCAGCAGCAGCGTCTGGCAGCCCATACGTGCAGCGGCGAGCGCGGCTTCGGTGCCGGCGTGGCCACCACCGACGACAATGACATCGAATTCTTTTGGGTAAAGCATGGACGGGACCTCCTCCGGGAGGCTGACGGGAATCATTCGGGATGCCGAATTATAGCGGCAATCGCTGCTGCTTTTTTGCGCAGCAACACGTTTCACGTGAAACATGCCGCATAGAAGACTCGAGTGTGTTCCACGTGAAACAAAAAAGCCGGGCACCAGGCCCGGCCTTCCGTCACGCCACGATTGCGGTGGCGCTATGCGCCGCCCTGCTCCCGGACATAGGCGGCAATGCGTTCTACCAGCCTGCCCAGGTCGGCTTGCACCCGGGCAAATCCGGCATTGCGCTCGCGCGTCGCCTCATCCATATACAGCGGCCGCCGGATCTCGATCTGCAGGCTGTTGCGCCGCTCCGCCGGGCGACCGATCTGCGCAATCAGCTGCACCCCTTTGTACGGATCATTGCAGGCCACCGTATAGCCCATCGCCCGCAACTCGGAAGCTACCAGCCCGACGAAGGCCGGCTCGCAGGTACTGCCATCCCGGTCGCCGAGCACGAAGTCGGCCAATGCATGCGCGCTCTGTATCTTGAGCCGCTCATAAGCATTGTTCGGCATCGAGTGCAGGTTCAGGTGCCAGAGCGCGCCGAAGCGGCCGTAGGCCTCCTCCACCGCCGCGGACAGCGCCTGGTGATACGGCAGGTAGTAGCGGTCTATCCGGTTGCGTACCTCTTGCAGCGAGAGCTTGCGGTCGTAGATCGGCGTGGACGCATCCAGGTTGCGCCAGATCAGGCCATAGCCCAGGCGTGTCTTCTCGCCTGGCGCCAGTGGCTCGGGCCAGGTACCGTCGAGCAGGCCCGGATCCAGGTCGTCGAGGGTACGGTTGGGATCGATATAGACGCGCGGGAAATTCGCCGCGATCAGCGTCCCGCCATGCCGCGGCACCGCTTCCCACAGGGCCTCGACATGGGTATCCTCGCCGCCGCGCAGCGGCTGTCCGGAGATGGCGGCGCCAAAATCCCGTGGATACCGCGTGCCGCTATGCGGTGAATCACACACCAGCGGCAACGGCTGGCCCTGCGGCGCGAAGTAGGCGAACGGCGCGAATTCGGCGGCGGACTGCGCCAGGTTCTCAGGCTTGCAGCTCATGCGATCAGTCCAGCTTGATGTTGGCTGCCTTGGCCACGCGTGCGTAGCGTGCCATGGCTTGCTGGATCTGCACCTTGAATCCGTCCGGCGTGGTCGGCACCAGGGTGCCACCCGACTCCTCCACCTTGCGCTTGAACTCCGGATTCAGCATGGCCTTGTGGACAGCGCGGTTGAGCTTGTCGACGATCGCCGGCGGCGTTCCTGCCGGCGCCACGATGCCGAACCAGCCGCCATCGCCCATCTCCTTGTAGCCCAGTTCGGCGTAGGTCGGCACATCGGGCAGCTGCGGCGAGCGGGTCGCGCCCAGCACGGCCAGCGCGCGCAGGCGCCCCGATTTCACGTGGGGAAGCGTGGATGAGAGGTTGTCCGTGATGGCGTTCACCTGCCCTGCCACCGCATCGTTGAGCGCCAGCCCCGCGCCCTTGTAAGGCACGTGCAGCAGATCGATCTTGGCCAGCATCATGAAGTTCTCGATATTGGCGTGACCGAGCGAGCCGGCCCCCGGGGAAGCAAAGCTGTACTTGCCCGGGTTGGCACGCGCCAGCGCGATGAACTCCTGCATGGTCCTGGCAGGTACGCTGGGATGCACGGCAAAGACGCTCGGGATCGCCACGACATTGGTCACCGGCGCGAAATCCTTGAGCGGATCGTAGTTCAGCTTGGCGAACACCGCCGGATTGGAGCCGTGCGTGCTGACCGTCGCCATGCCGATGGTGTAGCCGTCCGGGGCCGCGCGCGCGACCTGCTCCATGCCCAGCGAACCGCCCGCGCCTCCCTTGTTCTCCACCACGATAGACTGGCCCAGTTCACGGCCGCCGAACTCCGCTACCAGGCGTGCCGACAGGTCGGTCGAGCCACCGGCGGCGAACGGCACGATCAGGCGGATCGGGCGATTGGGATAGGCGGCCTGTGCCAGCGCACCGCCGGCACCGGCTGCGCCAATGGTGGCTGCCAGGCACGACAGGACTAGGCGCCTGCGCGACTGCTGGGCTCGGTTCATGAAGACGTTCTCCTTGGCTTTATCTGAGCAAGTCTGAGTAAGTCGCCAAGTGTCGGGCAGTTTACCGGTGACGCACAAACGACTATATTGCACGATTGCATTACCAAAGCTCATCGTCAGTTCACCTCCCACTGGTCTGCTCCCGGACCCGCCCTCCCCCATGCGGCTGCGCTCACCGTCGATGTCCGAACTGCATGCCTTTGCCGCGGCCGCCCGGCTGGGGAGCTTCACGCGGGCGGCAGAGGATCTGTGTGTGACGCAGGGTGCCATCAGCCGCGCCATTGCCCGGCTCGAGGCGCATTTCGGCATTTCCCTGCTCCAGCGCAACGCCCACCGCCTGACCCTGACGGACGCTGGCCGGCAGCTGCTGGAGTCGGTGGCCGGTCCGCTGGCGGCGATCGAAAGCGCCAGCGCAGCCCTGCTCTCGCGCGACCGCCGGCATCACCTCACCCTTTCCGCCGTACCCACCCTGGCCAGCGTCTGGCTGGTACCGCGGCTGCCGGCGTTCCACCGCCGCCATCCCGACATCCGCCTCGATTTCGTGCCCTACCGTCGCGACGAGGACTTCTCCGGGCCGGCCCCCGACGCCGCCATCCTGCCCGGCACCGCTGACCACTGGCCAGGCCTGCAATGCGACTACGTGATCGGCAGCGAGGTCGTGCCCATCTGCCATCCCGACCGCGCCCGCGCGCGCCGCGAAGCCGGGCGCTGGTCCAGCCCCGCCGCACTGCTGGACGAACCCCTGCTGTTCCACACCACCGCACCGGCCAACTGGCAGCACTGGCTGGAGGCTGCGGGCGTACCCAGTGCTGCGCCCGCGCTCGCCACGGGCTTCGACCAGGTCTCGATCCTGGTGCAGGCGGTCAAGGCGGATATGGGCGTGGCAGTGCTGCAGCGCTGCCTGGTGCGCGAGGAGATCGAATCCGGGCGCGTGGTAGCGCCGTTCGACCTGCCGATCCGGCTGACGCGCGGCTACTTCCTGTGCACGCCGCGCGAGCGGCATTCGTACCCGGCGCTGGCGTGCTTCAGGGAGTGGTTGCTCGAGACGGCAGCCCAGGACCCCGATGTGAAGGGTGTCCAGGCTCAATATTCGCCGGATAGATGATTATCTTTTAATTTTGATGTCTCAAAGTCGTACTGCGAATGAAATCGGTATCGTCAACACTTCGTTGTCATTGCGACGAATTTCAATGCAGCAATTCTGAGCAAGTACATTCATCCAGTGAATATTTAGCGTACCAATCGCTGCGCTCTCGCCGGGGCCGAGCCCTTCCGCCCAATGCCACCGACCTTCCCGGAGTCGAATCCGCCGCACAAATAAATAACGACGAGCTTGGCCCGCCGTTATTCATCCCGGGAATTTTAGACGCCGATTGAAGGCTCAGGCCGCCTTTTTCGCCAGTCCCAGGTACGTCTCGATCACCTTCGGATTCGCTGCCAGTTCCTCCGCCGGTCCTTCCATGGCCATGTCCCCGGTTTCGATGACATAGCCGTAGTCGGCCACCTGCAGCGCTGCCCGCGCGTTCTGCTCGATCAGCAGCGTCGCCACGCCGGTTCTGCGCAGATCGTTGATGATGTGGAAAATCTCCTTCACGATCAGCGGCGCCAGCCCGAGGCTGGGCTCGTCCAGCATCAACAGCTGCGGCTTGGCCATCAGCGCGCGGCCCACCGCCAGCATCTGGCGCTCGCCGCCGGAGAGCGTGCCCGCATCCTGCCGGGCGCGCTCCTTCAGCCGTGGGAACAGGCCATAGACGACCTCCATCTGATCGAGGAAGTTCTTCTCGCCGGCACGCTTGCGGCGGTATGCGCCAAGCACCAGGTTGTCTGCCACGCTCATCGAGGCAAACAGCTCGCGCTTCTCCGGGACCAGGCACATGCCGCGCGCGACCCGCCCTTCCACGGGCAGGCCGGCCATGTCGTGGCCGAGGTAGCTGACCGTGCCGGACGACGAGCCGCTGACCGGCAGCGCGCCCATGATGGCGTTGAGCATGGTGGACTTGCCCGCGCCGTTGGGACCGATCACCGTGACAATCTGGCCGGCCTCCACCTTGAGGCCGGCGCCGTGCACGGCCTCCACCTTGCCATAGCGCACATGGAGGTCTTTCACTTCGAGGATCAGGCTCATCTCTTTTCCTTACTCCACGCCACCGAGATAGGCTTCGAGAACCGCGGGGTTCTTCTGCACGTCCTCGGGCACGCCTTCCGCGATGCGCGTACCAAATTCCATCACCACCAGGCGGTCGGTGAGGTTCATGACGAAGTCCATGTCGTGCTCGACCAGCAGCACGCTCATGCCTTCGCCCTTGAGCTTCTTCAGCAACTCGGCCAGTGCCTGCTTTTCCTTGTAGCGCAGGCCCGCGGCGGGCTCGTCGAGCAGCAGCAGCGCGGGATCGCAACACAGCGCGCGGGCGATCTCGAGGATGCGCTGCTGGCCCAGTGCCAGGCTGCCGGCTTCCATGTACATGCAGTCGGCCAGGCCCACGCGCTCGAGCTGCCGCGCGGCTTCATGCAGCAGCTTGTCTTCCTCGCCGCGGTTCATGCGCAGGATGGCAGCCGTGACGCCGCCCTGCGCAGCGAAGTCGCCGCGCAGGTGCGCGCCGATTGCCACGTTCTCGAGCACCGTCATGGTCGGCAGCAGATGCACGTGCTGGAAGGTGCGGCCGATGCCGCGCTTGACGATTTCGCGCGACGGCAGCCCGGAGATCGCCTCGCCGCGGTAGCGCACTTCGCCGCGCGTCACGGGCAGCACGCCGGTGACGAGATTGAAGGTAGTGGACTTGCCCGCGCCATTGGGGCCGATCAGCCCTACGATCTCGCCGGCGCGCACCTGGAAGCTGACATCGTTGACCGCCACCAGCCCGCCGAACTCCTTGCGCGCGGCCTGCAAGTCGAGGATCAGCTCGCCTGCCTGCGGCTTCGCGCGCAGCGGCAGCGGCTCCGCCTGCGCGGGCGCCAGCACCGGCGGCCCGCCGGGCACCAGCTTGCGGATAAAAGGCCAGATGCCATCGCGTGCGTACTGCAGCAGCAGCACCATCAGCACGCCGAACACGATCGTCTCGAAGTTGCCGTTGGCGCCGAGCAGCTTGGGCAGCACGCCTTGCAGGACGTCCTTCAGGATGGTGAGGATGCCGGCGCCGAGCACCGCGCCCCACACATGCCCCACGCCGCCCACCACGGCCATGAACAGGTACTCGATGCCGTAGTTCAGGCCGAACGGCGTCGGGTTCACCGCGCGCTGCAGGTGCGCGTAGAGGAAGCCCGAGATGCAGGCCAGCACGGCGGCCACCACGAAGATCACTACCTTCATCCACGCC
Organism: Cupriavidus sp. 05T41; assembly: GCF_056396525.1. Taxonomy (NCBI): domain Bacteria; kingdom Pseudomonadati; phylum Pseudomonadota; class Betaproteobacteria; order Burkholderiales; family Burkholderiaceae; genus Cupriavidus; species Cupriavidus sp. 05T41. The sequence goes on along the minus strand of NZ_JBFTLQ010000039.1, from coordinate 62,647 downwards.
GTGTTCACGCCCATTGCCTCGGCCATGGTGCCGCCGCCCTTGAGCGCGCGGATGGCGCGGCCCGGACGCGAGTTGAGCAGGTTCTGCATGGCGATCACCGCCAGCAGCACCACGGCCCAGATCAGGTAGAACATCGAGCGGCCCGAAGCCAGCTCGATGCCAAGCACGTGCAGCACGGGGATGCCGTTCAGACCATCGTACTTGCCGAGGAACTCCAGGTTGCCGAACAGGAAGAACAGCGACAAGCCCCATGCGATGGTGGCCAGCGGCAGATAGTGCCCGGACATGCGCATGGTGATCAGCCCGATCACATAGGCCGACCCCATCGTGATCGCCAGTCCCACCAGCAGGCCAAGCCACGGAGACAGCCCGAACTGCGTGGTGAGGTACGCCGTGCTGTACGCGCCGAGGCCGACGAACGCAGCCTGCCCGAACGACGTCATGCCGCCCACGCCGGTGAGCAGCACCAGCCCGATGGCGACGATGCTGTACAGGCCGATGTAGTTGCCCAGCGTGATCCAGAATTCAGGCGTGGGCAGCACCGGCAGCAGCGCCAGCACCACCGCGAAGGCCAGCAGGAAAAGCCGGTTGCGTCCGGCGGAGTTTGTCCGGCGGGTCCTGTTGCCGGTCGCGCCCGCGCTGCCCGCCGCGCCGGTGCCGGCCACGGCGCTCTTGCCATTCGCATTCTTGGCGTTTGCATTACTCATGGCCTGCTCCTTATTCTTCGTCTTCCACATGCTTGCTGTTCAGCGAGCGCCACAGCAGCACGGGCAGGATCAGGGTGAACACGATGACCTCCTTGAAGGCACTGGCCCAGAAGGAGGAATAGGATTCGAGCAGGCCCACGAGAATGGCACCCGCGGCAGCCACGGGATAGCTCACCAGGCCGCCCACGATGGCGCCGACGAAGCCCTTCAGGCCGATCAGGAAGCCGGATTCGTAGTAGACCGTGGTCAGCGGTGCGATCAGGATCCCGCACAGCGCGCCCATCGCCGCGGCCAGCGTGAACGACAGGCGCCCGGCCTGCGTGGTGCCGATGCCGACCAGGCGCGCGCCGAGCCGGTTGACCGCGGTGGCGCGCAGCGCCTTGCCCGCGATGGTGCGCTCGAAGTAGAAATACAGTGCGGCGATCAGCAAGCCGGAGACGCCCACCACCCACAGGCTCTGTCCCGATACCGTCAGGCTGCCCACGTCGAAGCGCATCTCCGAGAACGCCGTGGTGCGCGAGCCCTCGGCCCCGAACATCACCAGGCCGAGGCCCACCAGCGCGAAGTGCACGCCCACCGAGACGATCAACAGGACCAGCGTGCTGGCCTCGGCCAGCGGCTGGTAGGCCAGGCGGTACAGCATTGGCCCCAGCGGCACCACGATCAGCAAGGTCAGTGCAATCTGCGCTGCCATCGGCATCGGTTGCGCGGCATATTGTTGTGCCAGCACATGCACCGCGAGCGGGAACACCAGGTACTTGCCCGCCAGCACCGCGAACCGTGTGCCCGCGGTTCGGCGCAGTTCGGCGCTGCGCAGCACGGTGACGGCCTCGTAGAGAAAGGTGAGCACGCCCATGGCAAGCAGCAGCCAGCTGCTCTGCGGCGCATGGCCGGCCTGGATCGCCGCCAGCGTGAGCGCGCCATAGGCGACGAATTCACCCTGCGGAATGAAGATGACGCGGGTCACCGAGAACACCAGCACCAGGGCCAGCGCCAGCAGCGCGTAGATGGCGCCCGAGGTGATCCCGTCCTGCGCCAGGATGGCGGCGATCGAGAGGTCCATTGTCTCCCCGTATTTTGTTGGTGCGTCCGGCCGGCGAGGAATGCCGGCTGGCGCGAATCACGGATTACGAAATAGTAAACAAATTACGCATAGCACAAATCCCGACCAACCCTAGCTTGCGCGGTGCGGCAAGCCCAGGGTCGGCTCCGAGCGCCGATCCGCATACACGGTTCGGGCAGCGTATTCGCAGCGCAGCACGGCCGCCATGCACCTTTGCGGCTTTGCGGCTTTGCGGCTTTGCGGTTTCCCGGCGTGGCGCAGCAATTCATTAACACGTTAAAGATCGTGCATGACGGAAACGGTGTCAAGTACGGGATTGCCTGTAGACCGCGCCACGCGTCCCGCGCTCGCGGCACAAACAAAAAGGGCGCATGGCTGAGCATGCGCCCTTTTTGCGGCTACCCCCGAAGCCAACCTACTTGGTCTGCAGCTTCCACTTGCCGTCCGTGATCAGCACCATCACGCGCGAGCGCTGGTCCAGCCCGAGGTGGTCGGTCGGCGTCATGTTCATGATGCCGTGGGAGATCGGCAGTTCCTTGGTCTGCTCCATGGCATCGCGCAGCGCCTTGCGGAATTCCTTGGTGCCAGGCTGGCCCTTCTTCAGTGCCTCGGGAATGGCCCGCTGCAGCAGCAACCCCGCGTCCCAGGCGTGGCCGCCGAAGGTGGAAACCTGGCCGCCAAAGGCCTTCTCGTAGGCCGTCTTGTAGGCCATGGCGGGCTTCTTCACCGGGTTGCTGTCCGGCAGCTGCTCGGCCACCAGCAGCGGGCCGGCAGGCAGGAAGGTGCCTTCGCAATCCTTGCCGCAGACACGCAGGAAGTCCGCATTGGCAACACCGTGGGTCTGGTAGATCTTGCCCTTCCAGCCGCGCTCCTTGAGCGCCTTGGCCGGCAGTGCGGCGGGCGTACCCGAACCAGCGATCAGCACCGCGTCGGGATTGGCGGCCATCATCTTCAGTACCTGGCCGGTGACCGATGTATCGGTGCGCGCAAAGCGTTCGTTGGCCACCACCTTGATCTTGCGCATCTCGCCGACCTTGGCGAATTCCTGCGCCCAGCTGTCGCCATAGGCATCCGCGAAGCCGATGAAGGCCACCGTCTTCACGTTGTTGTTGGTCATGTGCTCGGCAATGGCGGTCGCCATGTGCGAGTCGTTCTGCGGCGTCTTGAAGACCCAGGCGCGCTTGGCGTCCATCGGCTCGATGATGCGCGCCGAGGCGGCCAGCGTGATCATCGGCGTCTCGTTCTCGGCCACCACGTCCACCATCGCCAGCGAATTCGGCGTCACGGTCGAACCCACCACCACATCGACCTTGTCCTCGCTGATCAGCTTGCGCGTGTTCTTGACGGCGGTAGTGGTATCGGAGGCATCGTCGAGCACGATGTACTCGATCTTCTTGCCGGCGATTTCCTTCGGCAGCAGCGAGATCGTGTTCTTTTCCGGGATGCCCAGCGAAGCCGCCGGTCCCGTGGCCGAAACCGTCACCCCCACCTTGACCTGAGCGTTGGCGGTGCCCGCGCACAAGGCGGCGGCGGCGAGAGCCAACAGGCTGGCGCGCTTGAATGTCATCGTGTCTCCTTCCATAGCGGCAAACGGAAAAGGCATCCGTGCCGGCTTCCGGCCGGTCGGATGCCTCAATCTGGTCTTCTTGTCTTTGTATGCTTGCGGTGTCCTTGCGGACCCGTGTCCAGGCGCAACGCCGGCGCCTGCCTGCTGCCCGGTGCGCGCGGAACCAGTCCGCACCACACCGCGATCTCCCGTCCTGCGCGTTTCCCCGGCGGCGCGCTGCGCCACCCGGTGCCGCTCATTCACCGACCGCACGGTCGAAAATGCGTAGCGAGTCTAACAATAGCGATATGGGCCGGAAAGCCGGATTAACCCGGAGCGCCGCCAGGGTGCGGCACGCCACGCGACACGCCACGAGAATCCGGCGGCCGCGCCCTGCCCGCTCAGTGCCCGAAGGCATCCCATGCGGTCTTCACGATCAGCGCCGCCACCACCACGATGAAGACGCGGCGCACGAAGCCGCTGCCATGCTTGAGCGCGAGGCGGCTGCCCAGCTGGCTGCCGGCGACGTTCGCCACCGCCATCACCAGGCCGAGCTGCCACCATACGTGGCCCTTGGCCGCCAGCAGCAGCAAGGCCGCCAGGTTGGTGGCAAGGTTGACCACCTTGGTCGATGCCGACGCATGCAGGAAGTCATAGCCGAACACCCGTACGAACACGATCATCAGGAAGCTGCCAGTGCCGGGTCCGAACACGCCATCGTAGAAGCCGATTGCCGCCCCCGCGAGCAGCGCTGCCGCGCGCTCCTTGCTGCCCGAAAGCGTGGGCGCATGCTCGGTGCCCAGGTTCTTCTTGGCCACCGTGTACACCAGCAGGATCACCAGCACGAACGGCAGCGACTTGCGCAGCGGCCCGGCGGGAATCAGCGTCAGCGCGTAGGCACCGGCCATCGAAAAGACAAAGGCCGACAGCATCGCCGGCATGGTCGCGCCCCAGTAGATGCGCACGCTGCGCCCGTAGCGCACCGCGGCGTTGGCCGTGCCCGCCAGCGAAGCCACCTTGTTGGTACCGATCAGGGTGGCCGGCGACATATCGGGATAGGCGGAGAACAGGGCGGGGATCTGCACCAGGCCGCCGCCACCGGCGACGGCATCGATCATGCCGGCCAGAAAAGCCGCGACCGCGAGAAACACGAAATCCATGGAACGCTCGGAAGACCAGGGAGGAGAAGAAGGGAAGGAAGGAGAGGCAACGCAGGAAGGCGACACGCCGGGACTGGCCTGCGGCAAGCCCCCGCCGCGTGTCAGCCGAGGTCTTTGTGCGCCGGTGCCAGATTGCAGTGCCACAAGCCGGCACACGGCACGAAGCCCGCTGCCTCGGCCTGCCGCACCGTCAGCAAGGCAGGCGACAGCAGCAAGTGCCGTACACCATGCGCGCGGCACCAGTCGGCCAGCAGGTCGCAGCACCCCTGGAAAAGCGCCGCATTCGCCACAGCCGCCGTACCCGTCTCTGCAACTGGCCGGGCCCACCATTCCGCCACGAACGCCGCGAGCCCGGCGAGCCCGAGATGCGGCACCAGCGTGACGGGCAAGCAGCCCAGCACTTGCTGCCCCGCTGCTTCCGCCACCACGCAAGCCCCGCGCTCCGGCCTGGCCAGCAGGCTCTCCACCAGCGCGCTCCGCGCGCGCGCGGCAGCCACCGGCAGCGGCCGGGCGGCCTGCAGCCAGTCGCTCAGCGCTGGCGCGTCGGCGGCGGTAGCAAGGCGGATATGGGGATACGAGCCGGCAGCGGAGGAAGCGTCCTCAGAAGGCGGTTTATGTGGCGCCGGAGGCACCGCTGATGGGAATTCGGGGGACATGGCAGGCGTCGGGGAGAGAAGCAGATTGTCTCATGTGGCCCTCGCCCTTCTTATGCCGATTCCGCATGGTGGCGTGCGATGCACCAGAAACAGGCATTAAAAAAGGCGTTGCCGGGGATCACCCGGCAACGCCCTCATCTTATATGACACTGCAGCCTAGTGACCGCGCGCCTGTCGTCTCCTCGCTTCCGCCTCCATTTAACCTGCGAAAACCGTATATGGAATGTAACTAAGCGGTGCGTTCCGAACAAGCTAGAAGAAACCCTAGCCCCAAAACCGGGCATGTTGCCCCGTAATCACTCCCGGGCCTTGCCGAAGCGCGCCAGCAGCTCTCCCATGATGCCGCGGCGGAAGGTCAGCACGCAGATCACGAAGATCACGCCAGTGACCATGGTCACCGATTCGCCCAGCGAACCAAACCACTCGATTCCGGTGAGCGAGGCGAGGAAGTTGCCGATATCGCCCAGCTTGTTCTCGAGTGCCACCACCACGAAGGCACCGACCAGGGGACCCGACAGCGTACCCAGCCCGCCCACCAGCGTCATCAGGATCACCGAGCCCGACATCGACCAGTGCACGTCGGTCAGCGTGGCAAAGCCCAGCACCAGCGCCTTGATGGATCCCGCCAGTCCCGACAGCGCCGCCGACAGCACAAATACCATCAGCTTGAAGCGGTCGGTGTCGTAGCCCAGCGAGATGGTACGCGGCTCGTTCTCCTTGATCGCCTTGAGGATCTGCCCGAACGGCGAATGGACCGTCCGCACGATCAGCGCGAATGCCAGCACGATGATCAGCAGCGCCACGTAGTACAGCGTCAGGTCGCTGGCCAGCGGCAGCACCCCGAACAGCTTGCCGCGCGGGATCCCCTGCAGGCCATCCTCGCCGCCGGTATAAGGCACCTGAAGGCAGAAGAAGAACAGCATCTGCGCCAGCGCCAGCGTGATCATCGCGAAGTAGATGCCCTGGCGCCGGATCGCGATCCAGCCCACCACGTAGCCGATCAGGGCGCCCGTCAGCGTACCCAGCACCAGGCCGACCTCCGGCGTCACGCCCCAGGCCTTCATGGCATGGCCGGCCATGTAGGCCGCGCCGCCGAAGAAGGCCGCATGGCCGAACGACAGCAGCCCGGTGTAGCCGATCAGCAGATTGAAGGCGCACGCGAACAGCGCGAAGCACAGCACCTTGAGCACGAACACCGGATACGCCCCGGCCATCGGCGCCACGATCAGCGCCACCAGCAACAATCCGTACCACAGTTTCTTCTGCACGCCCTGCCCCTGTCTTGTCTGCCCCGCGGCCACTGCCGCGCCCGATGGTTGGCTCATCACTTCTCCCTCCCGAACAGCCCGGCCGGGCGCAACATCAGTACGATGACCATGATGAAGAACACCACCGTGGAGGAGGCCTCGGGATAGAACACCTTGGTCAGGCCCTCGATCACGCCCAGCCCCAGGCCGGTCAGGATCGAACCCATGATGGAGCCCATGCCGCCGATCACCACCACCGCGAACACGATGATGATCAGGTTCTGCCCCATCAGCGGCGAGATCTGGATCACCGGTGCGGCCAGCACGCCGGCGAACGCCGCCAGCGCCACGCCGAAGCCGTAGGTCAGCGTCACCATCAGCGGCACGTTGACGCCGAATGCTTCCACCAGCTTGGGGTTCTCGGTGCCGGCGCGCAGGTAGGCGCCAAGCTTGGTCTTCTCGATCAGGAACCAGGTGGAGAAGCACACCACCAGCGAGGCCAGCACCACCCAGGCCCGGTAGTTGGGCAGGATCATGAAGCCGAGGTCGGTGGCGCCGGTCAGCAGTTCCGGTGGCGAATACGGCAGGCCGGACACGCCGTAGATCGAGCGGAAGATGCCTTCGACCACCAGCGTGATGCCCAGCGTGAGCAGCAGGCCGTAGATATGGTCGAGCTTGTAGATCCAGCGCAGCATGGTGCGCTCGATCAACACGCCGAGCAGCGCCACCACCAGCGGCGACAACACCAGCATCACCCAGTAGTTGAGCTCGAAGTAGTTCATGCCCATCCAGGCCAGCACCGCGCCAAGCATGAACAGCGCCCCGTGGGCGAAATTGATGACGTTGAGCAGGCCGAAGATCACCGCCAGGCCGAGGCTCAACATCGCATAGAAGGCACCGTTGACCAGCCCCAGCAGCAGCTGGGACAGCATGGCGGGCAGAGGAATACCGAAGATGTCCATCGCGGGCGTTACCGTTCGCGCACCAGCCGGGATTCGTCGTGGCCTCCCGGGAAGGCGCAGTCAAATGAAGCGAAGCCGCGGCGCCCGGGTCACGAGCCGCCGCGGCAGGGACAACACACTCAGCTCAGGCGCTTACTTCTTGAGCAGCGCGCACTTCGACTCCGCCACCGTGGCGAAAGCCTGGTCACCCGGAATGGTGGCGACCACCTTCAGGTAATCCCACGGCTTCTTCGATTCCGCCGGCGACTTCACTTGCATCAGGTACATGTCGTGGATGCCACGGCCGTCCTGGCGGATATAGCCCTTGGTGTAGAAGTCGTTGATCTTGGCCTTCTTCAGTTCGGCCATGACCTTGTCCGGATCGTCCGTCTTGGCCGTCTCCACCGCCTTCAGGTAGGTGCGGATGGCGGAGTAGTCGGCGGCCTGCAAGCTGCTCGGCATCTTCTTCATCTTGCCGAAGAAGCGGTTGGCGAACTTGCGGGTCTCGTCGTTCATGTCCCAGTACCAGCTGTCGGTCATCAGCAGGCCTTCGGTGTTCTTCAGCCCCAGGCTGTGCACGTCGTTGATGAACATCAGCAGCCCGGCGATCTTCATCGACTTGGTGATGCCGAATTCCTTGGCCGCCTTGATCGCGTTGATGGTGTCGCCGCCGGCATTGGCCAGGCCCAGGATCTGCGCCTTCGACGACTGCGCCTGCAGCAGGAAGGAGGAGAAGTCGGAGGCGTTGAGCGGATGGCGCACCTGGCCCACCACCGTGCCGCCGTTGGCCTTCACCACCGCGGCGGTATCCTGTTCCAGCGAGTGGCCGAAGGCATAGTCGGCGGTCAGGAAGAACCACGACTTGCCGCCCTGCTTGACCACCGCGCTGCCGGTGCCCTTGGCCAGCGCAATCGTGTCATACGCATAGTGCACCGTGTACGGCGAGCACTCTTCGTTGGTCAGGCGCGCCGAGCCTGCGCCGATGTTGAAGTAGACCCTCTTCTTCTCCGATGCGACCTTGGCCATGGCCAGGCCGGTAGCGGAGTTGGTGCCGCCCAGCAGCATGTCCAGGTTCTGCTGGTCCATCCACTCGCGCGCCTTCGAGGCGGCGATGTCGGCCTTGTTCTGGTGATCCGCCGAGACCAGTTCGATCGGCTTGCCCAGCACCTTGCCGCCGGCATCCTCGATCGCCATCTTGATGGCCTCGAGACCGCCCGGGCCGTCGATGTCGGCGTACAGGCCGGACATATCGGTGATGTAGCCGATCTTGACCGTATCGCCCGAGACCTGGGCCGAAGCCGAACCCATTGCCACGCCCGCTACGATAGCCGCCAGAGCAACCGCCAGCCGAGTCATCTTCATTGCTTGTCTCCTTAGTTTCGGCGGCCCTTGTCGCCACCCGTTCCTGCCCTAAAACAATGCCTGCGATGCATGCGCGCCATACCTGTCAGGCGCGCCGCATCAGACCCCAAGCAACTCGTTGAGCACCGGCATCTTGGCCTGCAGTTCCGCCGCGGCGAAACGCTCGACGATGGTGCCGTGCTCCATCACGTAAAACCGGTCGGCCAGCGGCGCGGCGAAGCGAAAGTTCTGCTCCACCATCACCACCGTGTAGCCCTTCTTCTTGAGCATCAGGATCATGCGCGCCAGCGCCTGCACGATCACCGGCGCGAGACCCTCGGAGATCTCGTCGAGCAGCAGCAGGTTGGCGCCGGTACGCAGGATGCGCCCCACCGCCAGCATCTGCTGCTCGCCGCCCGACAGGCGCGTGCCCTGGCTCTGGCGGCGCTCCTTCAGGTTGGGGAACATCTCGTAGATCTCGGCTTCGCTCATGCCGGCGCCGACGCCGCTGCCCTTGGCTTTGAGCAATGGCGGCAGCATCAGGTTTTCCTCGCACGACAAGCTGGCGAAGATGCCGCGCTCCTCCGGGCAGTAGCCGATGCCGCAGTGCGCGATCTTGTGTGTCGGCATGCCGATGGTCTCGGTGCCATTGACGCGGATCGAACCCTTGCGCTGGCCGGTCAGGCCCATGATGGCGCGCAGCGTGGTGGTGCGCCCGGCGCCGTTGCGGCCCAGCAGCGTGACCACCTCGCCGGGGTTCACGGTCAGGTCCACGCCGTGCAGGATGTGCGATTCGCCGTACCAGGCGTGCAGGTCCTTGATTTCAAGTGCGGGCGTTGTACTCATCCTGGCTCCTCAGTGCGCGCCCTGCAGTTCGGCCTCGACGGTGCCCATATAGGCTTCCATCACGCGCGGGTCTTTCGATACCTCGGCGTACGGCCCTTCGGCCAGGATCGCGCCGCGCTGCAATACGGTGATCTTGTCGGCGATCGACGACACCACGTTCATATTGTGTTCGACCATCAGGATGGTGCGTCCCACCGCGACCTTGCGGATCAGGTCGGTGACGCGCGCCACGTCCTCGTGGCCCATGCCCTGCGTGGGCTCGTCGAGCAGCATCAGCTCCGGCTCCATCGCCAGCGTGGTGGCGATCTCGAGCGCGCGCTTGCGGCCGTACGGCAGGTTGACGGTGACGATCTGCGCCGCGTCGGTCAGGCCGACCTGATCGAGCAGTTCCATGCCGCGCGCATTGAGCGCATCGAGCGTGCGCTCGCTGCTCCAGAAATGATAGGAAGTGCCGAGCTGCCGCTGCAGGCCGATACGCACGTTCTCCAGCACCGTCAGGTGCGGGAATACCGCCGAGATCTGGAACGAGCGGATCACGCCGCGCCGCGCGATCTGCGCCGGCTTCTCACGCGTGATGTCGATGCCGTTGAAGAGGATGGTCCCCGTGGTCGGCTCGAGAAACTTGGTCAGCAGGTTGAAGCATGTCGTCTTGCCGGCGCCGTTGGGGCCGATCAAGGCATGGATGGAGCCGCGCCGCACCTTCAGGTTGACGTCGCTCACCGCGGTGAACCCCTTGAATTCCTTGGTGAGGTTCCGCGTTTCCAGGATCGTGTCTTGCTCGTTCATGGTCTCCTGCCCGCCCTCTTGCTGCGGCACCGGCTTCTGGTCGGCACCGCCAAATGGTCAGAACCGTGGCGCTGTTTGCGCCACCACCGCACGAGTCACGCCAATCCAGTTGCGCTCCCCGTGGCTATTGCGGCTTGCACGCCGCTTCTCTTCTTGTCGCCGCCGCCCGGCATGCTCACCAAGGCGCGACGCGCCCTGGGAGGGGCGCGCCAATGTGAGCGCTGCTGCACGGCATATGGGCGTCTATTGTGTGCGTCTGCTGCGTCGCAAAACATCCGGGTTTGCACTGATTATGAAACATGAACCAGATGTCAGGTCTGTGTCGTGGCTCCGTCTTTCTCTTGACCCACGTCATTGAGCGTGCCGCGCGCGCGGGCTTCGGCGGAGGAAACCTGCAGATTGGCGGGCGCGGCCGGCGCCGCGCCCTCGCCCGCCGCGCCGGCCATGCGCCGGCGGCGGTCTTCCCGGATCATGTCGCTGGCGCGCTCGGCGATCATGATGGTGGGCGAATTGGTGTTGCCCGAGGTGATCAGCGGCATCACCGACGCATCGACCACGCGCAGCCCGTCGATGCCGATCACGCGCAGGCGCTGGTCGACTACCGCGCCCGGGTCGTCGGCGCGCCCCATGCGGCAAGTGCCGACCGGGTGGAAGATGGTGGTGCCGATCTCGCCGGCAGCCTGCGCCAGCTGTTCATCGGTCTCGAAAGCCGGGCCGGGCAGCCATTCCTGCGGCTTGTATGGCGCCAGCGCGGGCGAGGCCACGATGCGCCGCGTCAGCCGCAGCGAATCCGCCGCCACCTTGCGGTCCGCTTCGGTGGACAGGTAGTTCGGCGCGATCACCGGCGCCTTGCGGAAGTCGGGGTCGCCGATGTGCACGCTGCCGCGCGAGGTCGGGCGCAGGTTGCACACGCTCGCGGTAAACGCGTTGAAGCTGTGCAGCGGATCGCCGAACTTGTCGAGCGAGAGCGGCTGCACGTGATACTCCAGGTTGGCCCGGCCCTGCGCGGCATCCGAACGCGCGAAGGCGCCGAGCTGCGACGGCGCCATGCTCATCGGCCCGCTCTGGTTGATCGCGTACTGCAGGCCGATGCCCAGCTTGCCCCACCAGCTGCCCGCGCGCGTATTGAGCGTGCGCACGCCCTCCACCTTGACCACGGTGCGCAGCTGCAGGTGGTCCTGCAGGTTCTCGCCCACGCCCGGCAAGGCGTGGCGCACCGCGATCCCGAGCGCCTGCAGGCGTTCGGGTTGGCCGACGCCGGACAGCTCCAGCAGCTGTGGCGTATTGACCGCGCCGGCCGCCAGGATGACCTCCTCGCGCGCGGCCACCGCATGCGCGGTGCCGCCGCCGAGATAGGCCACGCCACTGCAGCGGCGGCCGTCGAAGCTCAGCGCGCTGACCTGCGCCCCGGTGACGATGGTCAGGTTGGGCCGTTCGGCCGCGCGGCGCAGGAAGGCCTTGGCGGTATTCCAGCGGATGCCGCGGCGCTGGTTGACCTCGAAGTAGCCCACGCCGAAATTGTCGCCGCGGTTGAAGTCCTCGGTGCGCGGGATGCCGGCCTGCTCGGCGGCTTCGATAAAGCGCTCCAGGATATCCCAGTGCAGCCGCTGCCCCTCGACCCGCCACTCGCCGCCGGCGCCGTGGAACTCGCTGGCGCCGCGATGATGGTCCTCGCTGCGCTTGAACAGCGGCAGCACGTTGTCCCAGCGCCAGCCGTCGTCGCCCGTCAGGCGCGCCCAGTCGTCATAGTCCTCGCGCTGGCCGCGCATGTAGATCATGCCGTTGATGGACGACGAGCCGCCCAGCACACGCCCGCGCGGATAGCCGAGCGCGCGGCCGTTGAGCCCGGCCTGCGCCGTGGTGCGGTACATCCAGTCGGTACGCGGGTTGCCGATGCAATACAGGTAGCCCACCGGGATATGGATCCAGTGATAGTCGTCGCGCCCGCCGGCTTCGAGCAGCAGCACGCTCACCTCGGGGTCCTGCGTCAGGCGGTTGGCCAGCACGCAGCCGGCCGATCCCGCGCCGACGATGATGTAGTCGTAAGTCTCCATGTTCTTGTCTTTGTCTGGCCTTGCGCCGCGAGTGGAAGGATTGAGGAAGGGCCTGCGCCCTGGCGCGGCCCGCCGTTCTTGGGCTACCGATGCGCGCGATGGTTCATCGCGCACGCCATCATGCACGCATTCACGCCTGTGGCTGCAGGTGCCTGCGCAGCCAGCCTGCCAGCACGTCGAACACCTGGCCACGCAGCGGCTGCGCCTCGTTGAAGATCTCGTGATAGGCGCTGTCGAACCAGTGCGCCTCGCACAGGTCGGGCGGCGCGCCTTCGGCGAAGCGCCGGCTACCGGCCGGGTCGACGATATGGTCGTCGCCGCCCACCAGCAGCAGCGCCGGGGCTTCCAGCATGGCCGCATCGGCCTGCGCCTGCGCCATGCCCTGGATGAAAGTCTCCAGCACGCTGGCGCTGATGGTGCCCTGCACCAGCGGATCGGCGCGGTACCGCGCCACCGCCGCCGCATCGTGCGACAGGTAGCGCGCATTGATCGGATTGGGTACGCGCAGGCGCGGCGCCAGCACCAGCAGCGTGCGATGCACCGCCAGCATCGCGCCGGACAGCCGCAGCGCCAGCGCCGGCGACGACAGCACCAGCGCCCGGATCGGCCGCACGCGTGCGGTGGCGAAGCGGGCCGCCACCAGGCCGCCCATGCTGTGGCCCAGCAGGAACGGCAGTTCCTGCCACTGGCCCACGGCCGCGTCGTGGATCTCGGTCAGGTCTTCGACATAGATATCGGGATGGCCGGCCACCATGCGCGGGCCACCGCTGGCACCGTGGCCGCGCTGGTCGTAGGCGCGCACGCGCAGGCCGAGGCCGCACAGCAGTTCGGCCACATGCTGGTAGCGCCCGCAATGCTCGGCCAGTCCGTGTACCAGCAGCAGCGAGCCGGTCGTCTCGGGAAACAAGGCAGGATCGGGCTGCCAGGTGCGCAGCAACAGTTCGGTGCCGTCGCGCATGCGTTGCCGGCTTTCGGTCGGCACCAGGGGCTGGGCGGGCTGCGCGGCCATGCCGGCACCCTCGCCGGCATGGCCGCCGGCACCGGCGCCCGGCAAGGGCTCGGCAGGGACAGCGGTACTCGGTTGGTCCATCCGGTTGGTCTCCATCTCCGTTCCGCCATGCTGCGCACCCACAACAGCGCTAGGCCGCCGTGCTGTCCTCGCCATGGCGATGGCAGGCAGGCATCCTCATTGCGCCATCGCCATCGCCATCGCCATCGCCATCGCCATCGCCTCCGCCGTCGCCGCCCTCGCCCTCGCCCGGCCGCGCCATGTCGGCCAGGATCGGGCAGTCGGGCCGGTCGTCGCCGCTGCAGGCCTCGGCCAGCTGGCGCAAGGTGTCGCGCATGGCGGCCAGTTCGGCGATACGCTGCTCGAGATCCGTCACGTGGCGCAAGGTGAGCGCCTTGACGTCGGCGCTGGCGCGCGCACGGTCGTGCCACAACGACAGCAGGCCGCGAATCTCGTCCAGCGAGAACCCGAGATTACGGGCACGCCGCACGAAGCGCAAGGTATGCACCGCGCGCTCGTCGTAGCGGCGGTAGCCGCCTTCGCTGCGCGGCGGCGCCGCCACCAGGCCGATCGACTCGTAGTGCCGGATCATCTTCGCGGAGACGCCTGAGGCCTGGGCCGCTTCACCGATATTCATACCTTCTCTCCCACCGGCTTCCAGCGCCGCAGCAGCAGTGCATTGCCGACCACGCTCACGCTGGAGAAAGCCATGGCCGCCCCCGCCACCACCGGGTTGAGCAGGCCGGCGGCCGCCAGCGGGATGCCGATCACATTGTAGAAGAAGGCCCAGAACAGGTTCTCGCGGATCTTGCGCACGGTGCGGTGCGAGATGCGCAGTGCATCGGCCACCAGCACCGGATCGCCGCGCATCAGCGTGATGCCGGCGGCATGCATGGCCACGTCGGTGCCGGTCGACATGGCGATGCCCACGTCGGCCGCGGCCAGTGCCGGCGCGTCGTTGATGCCGTCGCCCACCATCGCCACCACGGCCCCTCCCGCCTTGAGCGCGAGTACGCGCTCGGCCTTGTCGGCGGGCAGCACCTCCGCCTGCACTTCGTCCAGGCCAAGCGCCTGCGCCACGCGCGCAGCGGCGCCCTGGTTGTCGCCAGACAGCATCACGGTGCGCACGCCGGCGGCGCGCAGCCGCTCGATGGCGCGGCGCGCGCCAGGCTTGATGGCATCGCCGAAGGCCACCAGCCCCAGCACGCGCGGTGCATCCTGCGCGCTGGCGTCGATCAGCCATGACACCGTGCGCCCCTCGTCCTGCAGCGCGCGCGCGCGCGGCTCCAGCGCCCCTGCCGCCGCGCCCAGCGAGGCTCTCAGGCGCTCGCTGCCCAGTTGCAGCACCGCGCCGTCCACCGTGCCGGTCAGGCCCATGCCGGGCAAGGCGCGCACCGCGCCGGCCACCGGCGCCGTCACGCCGCGCGCGCGTGCCGCGGCCAGCACCGCGTGCGCCAGCGGATGCTCGCTGCCGGCCTGCAGCGCGGCCAGGCTGGCCAGCAAGCGCTCCTCGGCGCCCGCGCCGGCGTCGGCGGGTACCGCCAGCGCCACCACCTCGGGCTTGCCCACGGTGAGCGTGCCGGTCTTGTCGAAGGCGACCACCGTGACCCGGTGCGCAATTTCCAGCGCCTCCGCGTCCTTGATCAGGATGCCGGCACGCGCGCCCGCGCCGGTGCCGGCCATGATGGCGGTCGGCGTGGCCAGGCCCAGCGCGCACGGGCAGGCGATCACCAGTACCGCCACTGCATCGAGCAGGGCCGTTTCCCAGTTGCCGCCGATCACGCCCCAGCCCAGCAGCGTCAGCAGCGCGATGCCCAGCACCACCGGCACGAACACCGCGCTGACGCGATCCACCATGCGCTGGATCGGCGCCTTGGCCGCCTGCGCATGCTCGACCATGCGGATGATGCGCGCCAGCACCGTTTCCGCCCCCACCGCCACGGTGCGCGCCACCAGCCGGCCCTCATAGTTGATGGCGCCGCCGGTCAGGCGCGCGCCCGGCGCCTTGGGCACCGGCAGGCTCTCGCCGGTCAGCATCGATTCGTCGGCATGGCTGTTGCCTTCGATCACTTCGGCATCCACCGGCACGCGCGCGCCCGGCAGCACCACGATCTCGTCGCCCACCTGCACCGAGGCCAGCGGCACCGTGGTTTCGGCGCCGCCACGGCGCACGATGGCGCTGTCCGGGCGCAGCGCCGCCAGCGCGCGGATGGCGTCGGCGGTCTGGCGCTTGGCGCGCGTTTCCATCCACTTGCCCAGCCGCACCAGCGTGATCACCACCGCCGCGCTCTCGAAGTAGAGGTGCGGCATGCCGTCCGCGCCGCGCCACATCAGCCACAAGGACAAGCCGTAGGCCGCCGAGGTGCCCAGCGCGACCAGCAGGTCCATATTGCCCGCGCCGGCGCGCACCGCCTTCCAGCCCGCCTTGTAGAAGCGCCAGCCGAACACGAACTGCACGGGCGTGGCCAGCAGCCACTGCACCCACGCCGGCAGCATCCAGTGCACGCCGAACCACGCAAGCACCATCGGCGCCACCAGCGGCAGCGACAGCGCCGCCGAGATCGCCACCGGCCACGGACCGGACCAGAAGCCCTCGCCCGGCGCCGCGCCGGCCGGCTGCCCGCTGCTCACGGGCACGGCGCCATACCCTGCCCGCGTCACCGCCGCCGCCAGCGCGGCGGCATCCACCGCGCCGCGCAGCACGGTCACCGCGGCCTGCTCGGTGGCCAGGTTGACCTGGGCGTCGACGACGCCCGGCACGGCCTTCAGCGCGCGCTCCACGCGCGCCACGCAGGACGCGCAGGTCATATCGCTGATCGACAGGTCGATGGCCTGGCGCGGCACTTCGTAGCCGGCCGCCTTCACGGCCTCTGCCGCGGCCGGCAACACGGCCGCGCTGTCGGCCTGCAGCGTGGCCTCCTCAGTGGCGAGGTTGACCGCAACCTGGCGCACGCCGGGCACCTTGCCCAGCGCGATCTCGACACGCCGCACGCACGAGGCGCACGTCATGCCCCCAATGGGCAAACGCCATTCGGCATCCGGCGCGCCTGCTTTCGCGCCCGGCAGGGGGAGGGTCTGGGATTGAGCTGACATGGCTTTTGAGAGTGGTCCTGGTGACGACGAACTCATCATGGACCTTACCATGTTGGGAAGGTCAAGGCCGGATACAAGCAGCGAATCCGGCACGTCATGGCGCGGCGGATGCGGGCGAGAAAGCCCTTGCGCTTCCCACCATGGGAAGGTGCAAACTCCAGGCTAGATTGCAATCCGGCCGCCGCAAGCGCAGCGGTGGGTACGCGCCCGATGCAACACTTTTCACCCGTTCCAGCAGGAGAACCCAGATGATCCAGTTCCAGGTTGAAGGCATGTCGTGCGGCCATTGCGTGGGCGCCATCACGCGAGCCGTGCAGGCGCTCGATCCGGCCGCCAAGGTGTCCGCGGATATCCCCGCGCAGGCTGTCACCGTGGAGGCCACGGCCAGCAGCGAAGCGCTGCGCGCAGCGATCGAAGAGGCGGGCTACCCCGTCAAGGGATAAGGTGCTGGCGGCGGTGCGGTCGCGATGCCGCCCGCTCGCCTGCCCGCGGCCCCAAAGAAAAAGCGCCTCGCAGGCGCTTTTTTGTTTGCCCCGCGCAAGCGCGGGAGAAGTCCGCTCAGAACCGGTAGCCCACGTTCAGGAAGGTCACGACCGGGTCGATCTTGATCTTGGTATGCGACTGGACCGTCTGGTTGCCGGCCGCACCGGCGTTCTGCGCCGTGAAGCTGGCCGTGGTCGACAGCGGCACGTAGGAAACCGAGATGCCGACGAACCAGTTGTCGGTCACGGCGTAGTTCGCGCCCACGTTGAACACCGGGTTCCACGAACTCTTGGCGCTGGCCGACATCGTGGCATTCGGGCCGAACTCGGACTTCACGAAGGTCTGGTTGGTAATGGTTTCGCCGGTAAACCAGGTGTAATTCACGCCAATGCCGATATACGGGCGGAACTTGGACTTGGCATCCAGGAAGTGGTACTTCACCAGCACCGCGGGGCTCCACTGCTTCACACTGCCCAGCATGCCGTACTTGGCAAAGCTGCCCTCTCCCGCGACGTCGTGCTTGGGCGGGATACCGAAAACGAAATCCACGCCGATGTTGTCGGTGAAATAGTGCTCGAGCGAGATGCCGACCGTGTCGGCGGACTGGATCTCGGCGCCGGTGCCGGGCTTGGGCTGGCCAACCGGGAAGCCGTTGACGCTGTCCACGGTGAGCGGGTCGGCCGAGCTGTTCGGCATCACGCGGAACCAGCCCAGGCTGAGGACATTGCTGCCGGCACTTTGGGCTTGCGCCGCACCGGCGATTAGCATGGCAACGCTGGCCACCAGGATTTTTTTATGGGTCATGCCTACTCCTTGAATGCTCTTCTGCCTTGAGGTGAGGCGTGCATTATCCAGTCTGGTGTGAAGCGTCTGTTTCAAACCTGTAACGTTTTCATAGAAGCACCCCCCTAAAGGGCGGGTTAACCATTAGAAAAACGGGAAATCGGCAAGGAATCGGCGCCAAAACTGTACCGAAATTGCGACGCCTCTCCGCCGCGCGTGCTGCTGTGCGGCATAGGCCTACTGGCAAGGAGGGAATTCGGGCAGCGGCCGCCACCCGGAGCGGCTTCGGCCGCCCCTGGCGAATGCCTTACACGGCACCCGATCCGGCCGAAAGGCCGGCGCTGGCCAGCACGCAGGCCGCAAGATCCCACAAGGCATAGCCCACGCTCTTGAACACCAGGGGACTGCCGCCCCGGGCGCGTAGCGCGTCGGCAGCCAGGATGGCCTGCTCGAACGGCTGCACGGTGGCCCAGTCGATACCGGCCTGCAGCAGGTCGCCCGCCTCGTCCTCGATACCGAAGAGGGTGTCGGCCAGCAGGCGGCCATGGGCGGATGCGGCCTGGCACAGCGCGGGCGGCAACTCGCACATCTCGGGCCGGAAGGCGCCCACCGCGGCAATGAAATGGTCGTCGCGCCACAGGCCGCTGTCGAGGTCAGGCAGCACCGGCACGAGGCTCGAAGTCACGGTGACCACCATCGACACGCGCGCCAGCACGCTGCGCACGTCGTCCACCACCTGCGCCTCGGTCCCCAGCGTGCGGGCGTGCGCGGCCAGCGCCTGCGCCTTGGCGGGCGTGCGCGAATGCAGCCACACCCGGCGCGGCGCCAGGCCCGCGACAAAGGCTTCGAGATGCGTCTCGGCCTGCACGCCGGCGCCGATGATCAGCAACTCGCCATCGGGGCGCGGCGCGAACTGCTGGGCGGCAAGCAGCGATACCGCCGCGGTGCGCCGCCCGGTCACGGTGGGCCCGTCCAGCAGCGCCAGCCGCTGGCCGCTGTGCGCATCGGCCACCACCACTTCACCGAGGATGCTGGGCAGGCCGCGCGACGGATTGCCCGGGTGCACGGTGATGTTCTTGGTCATCACCAGCTCGCGGTTGCGCGCCGGCATCACCAGCAGCGTGCCCGCACCGTTTTCGGCGTCGCCGACCGGCAGCGCGATGCGCGGCGGCGCCACGGCGGTACCGGCGCGCAGCTCGGCCAGCATGTCGGCGATGGCGCGCGCCAGTTCCGGGTAAGGCAGGCGGGCGGCGGTCTGGGCGGCGTCGAGCAGGGCGAGGGACACGGCGAATGGCTCCGGAGGCGGTTTGCGATGGCGGATTATCCGCGATCTCCGTCAACGGCCCGCCGCCGGCCTGTCCTGCCCCTGCCTGCCCCACCCTGCCCGGCTACTGCGCGCTCAGCGTGCCAGCAGCGACATGGCCTGCTCCGGATAGCGCGAACCTGCCGCTGCGTCCGGCGGGAACACGGCGTCGATGGCCGCCAGGTCCGCCGCGCCGAGTTTCACGGCCAGAGCCCCCAGGTTGTCGTCCAGGTTTGCCACGCGGCGCGTGCCGGGAATCGGCAACAGATCCTCGCCCTGCGCCAGCACCCAGGCCAGCGCCAGCTGCGCCGGCGTGCATCCCTTGCCGTGCGCGATCTCCTTCACCTTGTCCGCCAGCGCAAGGTTGCGCGCGAAGTTCTCGCCCACGAAGCGCGGGCTGGTGCGGCGATAGTCGTCCGCCGCGAAATCGTCCGGGCTGCGCAGCGCACCCGTGAGGAAGCCGCGGCCGAGCGGGCTGTACGGCACGAACGCAATGCCCAGCCGCCGGCAGGTGCCGAGGATGCCCTGCTCGCCGCCCGCCTCCACGTCGCGCGTCCACAGCGAGAATTCGCTCTGCAATGCTGCGATGGGATGCACCTTGTGCGCGCGTTCCAGCGTCTGCGCGCCGGCCTCGGACAGGCCAAGCCAGCGCACCTTGCCCGCCGCCACCAGGTCGGCCATCGCACCCACGGTCTCCTCGATGGGCACCTGCGGGTCCACGCGATGCTGGTAATACAGGTCGATGTGGTCCACGCCAAGCCGTTTCAGGCTGGCATCGCAACTGGCACGCACGTACTCGGGACGGCCATCGACGCCGCGCGCGACCGGATTGGCCTGATCCCGCACGATGCCGAACTTGGTGGCCAGCACCACGCCGTCGCGGCGATCGGCAATGGCGCGCCCGACCAGGCTTTCGTTGGTATGCGGGCCGTAGATATCGGCGGTATCGATCAGGTTGACGCCGCGCGCCAGCGCATGGTGGATGGTGCGGATGGATTCGGCGTCGTCATGCGCGCCGTAGAACTCGCTCATGCCCATGCAGCCGAGGCCGAGCGGAAAAATCTCCGGGCCGTGGCGGCCCAGCTTGCGTAGTGCGGTCATGCCGACTCCTGGAAAGACGTTGGCGAAACAGCGGGACTGCCGCGCCGGCCGGCACGCGCA
The DNA here is from genome assembly GCF_056396525.1 of Cupriavidus sp. 05T41. NCBI lineage: Bacteria > Pseudomonadati > Pseudomonadota > Betaproteobacteria > Burkholderiales > Burkholderiaceae > Cupriavidus > Cupriavidus sp. 05T41. The sequence goes on along the minus strand of NZ_JBFTLQ010000039.1, from coordinate 42,468 downwards.
GCCTTGCAGCATATGCCTGTTTGGCGGCCGCCGCCGGTGCCCGCTCAGCCGCGCGCTGCGGGCCCCTTCGCCACCGCGCCGCGCACCTCGATGCCGATGCGGTCCACTATCTTGCCGTTGCCGTCGAGCAGTTCCACCTGATGCCGGCCCGGCCATGGCAGCCACGCCAGTTGCGCACCGCGCCCGAGCGGCTTGCCGTCGATGCGCCAGCGCACGCGCGGCGCCGCCTGCCCGCCCGCGCCTTCGGCATGGAACCACACGCGCTGCGCCTGCGGCGGGATATCGGGATCGAGCGCGAACACGGTGCCGTCGGCAGGGCTGGCGATGGCGGCGACGCCATCCTGCGCGGCGGCCCCGGCCTTCGCCACCGGCCGCGCACCGGCCATCTCGACCACGCGCATGGCCGTGCCCGCGAGGAACACTTCCTCGCGCGCCGGCTCGAGATCGCCGGCAAAACGCAGCGCCACGCGCTCCACGCCCGCGGGCATGGCCGGCGCCGCGCTCGGTACCGAGCGATGCAGCGCTTCCATGATGTCGTGCCACACGGGCGCCGCGCCGGAAACGCCCGATACCTCGTGCATGCTCGCGCCGCTGGCGTTGCCGACCCACACGCCCACCGTATAGCGCTGCGACCATCCGATGCACCAGTTGTCGCGCATGTCCTTCGAGGTGCCGGTCTTCACCGCGGTCCAGAAGCGCGTGGTGAGAGGGCTGTCGAGGCCGAACGTGCGCGCCCGCGCGTGACGGTCCGACAGCACGTCGGCGATCAGGTAGCTCGCCGCCGGCGACATCACCGCGCGCGCGGGCGCCGCCGGCGCATCCGCGCGCATCCGCACCGCGCCGTAGCTGCCGCCGTTGGCCAGGGCGCGATACGCATTGGCCAGCGCCAGCAGCGGCACGTCGGCGCTGCCCAGCGCCAGGCTGTAGCCGTAATAGTCGCCTGCCTGCGGCAAGGGCAGGCCCAGCGCGGTGAGGCGCTGGTGAAAACGGTGCGGCGTCACCATCACCAGCGTGCGCACCGCGGGCACGTTGAGCGACGAAGCCAGCGCCGCCCGCATGCTGACCCAGCCAGCGTAGCGGCCGTCGTAGTTCTGCGGCACGTAGAGGCCGCCACCGCCGCCGGTGGGCAGGTTGACGGGCCGGTCGTCGAGCAGCGACGCCGGCGTCAGCCTGCGCGTCTCCAGCGCCTGTTCATAGAGGAAGGGCTTGAGCGTGGAGCCGGCCTGGCGCGGCGCCGCCGCGTGGTCCACCTGGGCGGCGCCGGACAGCACGCCGGACGAGCCCACGTAGGCCAGCACATCGCCGCTCGCGTTGTCGATCACCACCACCGCGCCGTCTTCCACGTTGCGCCCGGCGAGCTCGCGCAGCTGGCGCCCCAGGCTGCCCGCCGCGATGCGCTGCAGGCCAGCGTCGAGCGTGGACGTGATCGACGGCGGCAGCGTGCCCCCCGCGGCCCCCATGCGCACCTGCGCCCTCGCCTGCGCCACCAGCAGGCGCGCCAGGTGCGGCGCAAGGTCCTGGCCGAGGGTCGCGGCCTGCGCGCCGGCCGCGCCCGGCCCGCTGCGCAGCAGGGTCAGTTGCGCGAAGCCGTCCAGCCCTTCGCAGGCTTGCGGCAACTGCTGCTCGCGCAAGATGCCGCACGCACGTTGCGCGACCTGCCCGGCGCGTGCGTTGGGCGCACGCACCAGCGCCACCGCCAGCGCGGCTTCGCGCGCGTCGAGCCCGCTGGGATATTTGCCGAACAGCGTCTGCGACAAGGCGGAAAGACCGACCATTTCACCGCGGAACGGCACCAGGTTGAGATAGGCCTCGAGGATCTGCTCCTTGCTCCAGCTGCGCTCCAGCGCGGCGGCGCGCATGGCCTGCGCCATCTTCTGGCCCACGTCGCGCCCGCTGCCGGCGCGGCGCAGGTCGTCGTCGAGCAGGCCGGCCAGCTGCATGGTCAGCGTGGACGCGCCGCGCGTGCGCGTGTTCCAGAGATTGGCCCATGCCGCCGCAGCCACGCCCTGCCAGTCCACGCCGCTGTGCGCATAGAAGCGCCGGTCCTCGGACAGCACGATGGCGGAGCGCACCGCCGGCGACATATCGGCCAGCGTGACCCAGTCGCCGCGCCGCGCGCGGAAATCATCGCGCACGCGGGACAGCGGCGCGCCGTGGCGGTCGAGCACGATCACATCCGCGCTGCGCCATCCCGCACGCACGCTGTCGAACGACGGCAACGCACCGGCACCGGCAGCACCGCCTGCGCACACCATGCAGGCGGCGACGAATACGGCGCGCAGCATCGGCTTCACTTGCCCCGCCCCGCCACCACGCCCGCCACCAGCAGCACCTGCGCCACCGCGTAGGTCCACCAGATGCCAAGCGCGAAAGTATCGAAAGGGACCAGGAAGCGCGCGCTGCCGATCAGCGCATCGGAAATGGTGAAGCACAGCGCGCCGATGGCGGCCAGCGGCGTGGGCAGCTTCGCCACCATGGCGGCGCAGGCCATGGCAGACAGTGCCGTGACATAGAGGCAGACGGGCACCACCAACGCGCCGAGGTTGGGCCAGAAGCGCAGGAGCATGGCCAGCGCCGCGCCCAGCACCAGGCCGCAGCCGACCAGGCGGTGCGCGCGCCAGTCGCCGGCCATCGGCACGAACAGGCCAAGGTAGGCGAGGTGCGCCAGCAGGAAGGCGCCGAGCCCGCCGATGAACGAGACCGACAACCACGGCATCGCCAGGAGGAAATCACCGATCGCCGAGAACAGCAGCGCCGCCATCAGCCAGCGCCGCTCGCGCCGCGCCGGGTGGTAGCGCGCGGCGCGCGCCAGCATCAGCGCCATCGCCGTCTTCCAGAGCGGCTGGAAGACGATCTGTCCGTTGAGCGGCGCGCCGGGCTGCGCATCCATCGCCACCGTGACCAGCAGGCCGCCATAGACCACGCCGGCCATGGTGCCGGCCAGCCACCACTCGCGCACGCGCGCGGGCATCATCATTGCAAGCCAGCTCACGGGCGCGCTCCTACGATCATCCTGGCATTGGGCTGGGCGCCGAAGACATCGGGCGCATACATCGCCTCCACGCGCGTGGGCGGCAGCGCGAACTCGCCCGCGTTGTTCAGGCGCACCGTGTATTCGACCGTGGCGTTGCCGCGCGGCAGGTAGGCGTAATACTCGCGGTAGGCCTGCTGCGTGCGCTCGGTGAAGGCGGGCCACGCGCCCTTGCGCCGCTCGCCGCGCGTGGCGATCTCCGAATCGCGCCCGAGGCCACTGCCGAGGATGGTCGCGCCCGCGGGTAACGGATCGCTCACCACCACCCAGGTCATGTCGGCCTGCGCGTCGATCTGCAGCTTCACGCGGTAGGTGTCGCCGCGCGACCACTTGCCCGCCACCGCCTGCTCCACCGCCGTCACGCTGCGCGTGATGCGGTAGCCCGCCGACAGCGGCGCGGACAGCGGCACCGCCGCCAGCGCGCGCACCGTGGCCCATGGCCTGCCCGCGCCCTGCTGGTCGGCCTGCAAGGTGGCCGTGCCTTCCTTCGGCCACGGCAGGTTCATGCTGCCGCCCGCCACGCCATCGCGACTGGCCGCGCGCGCCCAGTCGAACGTGCGCGCGGCATCGGGCACGCCTTCCAGCGTGACGCGCGTGCTGCCGGCGACCGGCGTCTTCTCGAAGGCCTGCGCGAAGCGCGCGATGGCCAGCGAGCCCCAGGCGTTGGCGGTGGTGGTACCCCACGCGCCGCGCACCTGGCGGCCAAGCAGGCCGGTGGCAAGCTGCGCCGCCTCGTCCTTCCAGCCCGGCAGGTCGAGCGACAGCGACAGCAGCCGCGCGGCATTGAGATCCGCGCCGCTCATCAGCCACCACCAGTTGTCGTCGCGCTCCGTGGAGAACGCCAGCCGCGTGCCCTGCACCGTCAGCCGTGCGCGCAGGATCTGCTGCGCCTGCGCGAGCCGCTCCTCGCGCTGGGGAATTTCCTGCACGCGGCCGAGCAATGCGATCCAGTCGAGCAGCGCCGAGGTGGGCCATTGCTGCGGCAGGATCTGGATCGAGCCGAGCATGCGCGCCTGCGCGTGGCCGCTGCGCGAAAGCGCTTCTAGCGCGGCCAGCTTGCGCACTTCCAGGTCCTGCGTGGGCGCCCAGCGGTCGCGCTTGATGCGGCCCTCGACGAAGGCCGTCAGCCCGCGCTCCATGCGCGCACGGGTCTCGTCGGGCAAGCGCAGCGGCAGGCCAGCGCGTACCGCTTCGTCGGACATCGCCAGCAGATAGGCCGTGAGCACTTCGCTGCCGGCGGCGGCGTCGTTCTGCAGCGGGAAATACGCCGCCAGGCCATCGTTGTCTAGATAGCCCGGCAGTTGCGCGGTGAGCGCATCCCACTGCGCCGCATCGCCCAGCCCCACCGCGCGCGAGGCCCGCTGCTCCAGGCAAGAGAACGGATAGTTGCGGAACCACTCTCGCACGCCCGGCATGCCGCCCGCCAGCGACGATTGCAGGCTGACCTGCAGGCCGCCGCGCGGCAGGCCCGCGGCATCGGCCAGCGCGCCTTGCGGTGCGCGCACCGGTACCGACAGGGTCGGCGCGAGCTGCGCCATGGTGGCCTGCTGCACCGCCAGCGGTACTGCCGGCACCAGTTGCTGGCTGAGCTTGATGCGGTCGGCGGCAAGGGCCGCGCCACCGCCCTTTGCCTGTTCGCTGGCTTCCACCTCCCACTGCACCGTGCCCTGCTGCGCAAGCCCGCCCGCCGGCATCAGCGGCGCGCTCACGTCCCAGCCGATCTCGCGCGATGCGCCGGCGGGAATCTCCACCGTCTGCGCCGGCAGCGCCTGCCCCTGCGCGGCCTGCTGGGCGGACTGCAGCGGCGCGCTCACGCGCGCCACCGCCTGCACCGTCATCGCGCGCTGCGTGGTATTGCGCAGCGTGAACATGGCGCGATAGCGGTCTTCCTCGCGCACCAGCGGCGGCAGGCCTGAGATCAGTTGCAGGTCCTGCGTGGCGGCGACGGTGGCGCTGCCGCTGCCGAAACGGCCGATGCCCAGGTCGGCCACGGCGACGATGCGAAAACGCGTCAGCGAATCGTTCAGCGGCACGGCCAGCGTGGCGCGTCCCGCGCCATCGAGCTGCACGCGCGGATTCCACAGCAACAGCGTATCGAACAGCTCGCGCGTGGGACTCTTGCCGCCGCCCCCGCCGGCCGGCACCGCCTTGCGGCCATAGTGCCGGCGCCCGATGATCTCCATCTGCGCGGTGGCGGTCTCCACGCCGTAGCTGCGCCTGCGCAGCATGGCGTCGAGCAGGTCCCAGCTGGTGTTTGGCATCAGCTCGAGCAGGGCCTCGTCCACCGCGGCCAGCGCCACTTCGCCGTTGGCGGCGGGCTTGCCGTCGGGCAGCGTGACCTGCACCACGACCTGCGCCTTCGCGCGCACGGGATAGCTGGCCTTGTCCGGCGTCACCTTCACATCGAGCCGGTAGCCTTCGTTGCCGACGCGGATCTCCGCCAGGCCGAGGCGGAAGGCTGGCTTGGCCAGGTCGACCAGCGTGCTGGGCGCCACGTACTCGCGTCCTTCGCTGCGAAAGGCCTGCCACCATTCGAGCGGCTGGCGCCAGCCCCACGTGAAGAGGGAATACCACGGCACCTCGCGCAAGCGCCCGCGCAACGCCAGCACCGATACGTACACGTTTGGCCCCCACTCCGGCCTGACCTTGACGCGCACCGTCGGATCGCGGCCGTTCAACTCGACCACGCTGCTCTCCAGCACGCCTTCGCGCTCCACCGTGACCAGCGCCGTGGCGTGACGGAACGGCATGCGCACCTGGAATACCGCGGTTTCGCCCGGCGCGTAGGCCTTCTTTTCCGGCAGCAGGTCGATGCGGTCGTTGTTCTCGCCGCCGAACCACAACTCGCCCTGGCGCGTCACCCATACCGTGGTGGCGGCCTGCGACACGCGCCCGGCGTTGTCCCTGGCCTGCGCCACCAGTTCGACTTCGCCGGCCTCCGGCAAGGACACTTCGCATTGCATGCGGCCCTGCGCATCGCTGCGGCCTTCGCAGATGCTGCCGAGGTCCCTGGTCTGGCTGCTGTTGTCGTAGCGGTAGAAGCCGCCCACCACGCGCTTGCGCACCGAGGTGGTGGTGCGCAGCAGCGCGCGCACGGCGATCGGCGCATTGGCCTGCGGGCGGCCCTGCGTATCGAGCGCGAGGCCATGCACGACCAGCTTCTGCTTCACCGACACCCAGTTCTCGGTGCGGATGCCCGCCACCACGGCCGCAGGCCACAGTGGCACGCTCTGGCGCAGCGTCTGGATCTCGCCGTTGGGATCGGCAAAGCCGGACTCCACCACCATGACCTTGGGCGCGTCCACGCGCGGCAGGTTCTTGAGCGTAAGCGCCCCGCCGCCGTTCTTGTCGAGCCTGAGGGGCAGCTTGTCGGCCACCAGCGTCTGCGCATCGTCACGCGCCGCGCTGCTCTCCTCGCTCTCGTCCTCGTCGCCGCTGTATTCCGTGCCGCCCTTGCGCTGCGCGCGCGGCGCGGCGAAGGCGTAGCCCGGGTAATCGCCGAAGCTCACGGCCTTGTCGCGCAGCAGTGCCGACACCTGCACCGGCAGGCCCGCCGCGCCGCCACCGGACACGTAGTGCACTTCGAGGTTGAGCGGCACCTCGGCCGGCGCCACCAGCGCGCCGCCGCTGCCGGCCTTGAGCGTGCCGGCCAGCACCGGCAGGCGGAACGCCTCCACGCGGAAGCTGCCGCTGTCGAGCACGCGCTCGCGCGCGTCCTGGAATGACACCGCATAGACACCGAGTTTCGCCGCCGGCGGAATCGCGAACACGCTTTCCGCGCTGCGCCCTCCGGTGGCGGTAGTGCGCCACTGCACCGCCTGCTCGTAGGTCTGCCCGCTGCCCTCGTGGCGGATCACCAGTTTCTCCGGCACGCCATCGTTGCCGGACGGCAGCGCGAAGCCGGCGGCGGTCTCGGTGCGGATCAGGTGCTTCATCGACACGGTCTCGCCGGCGCGCAGCAAGGTGCGGTCGAAGATGGTGGCCACGCGCACGTCCGGCGTGGCGCTGGTGTCGGTGGGCACGTTGAAGCGCCAGCTCTCGATGCCCTGGTTCCAGTCGGACATCACGAAGGCCATGTCGGCCTGGCCGCGCGCCTGCGGGTGGTCAGCACCAATGCGCGCCGAGACGAAGTAGCCCGACAGCGCGGTGTCGCTGCACTCGCGTTCGCGCACGTCGTCCACCGCGCCGAAGCTGGCCACGCCGGCGGCATCGGTGCGCACCGAGCCCAGCAGGCGGCCGCTGCAGTCGCGCAGCGCCACCGCGGCATCGGCCACGGGCTTGCCGTCGTCGAGCGTGGTGACCCACGCCAGCGCGGTCATCTTGCCGGGGCCGCGCGCCAGCTTGAAATGCACGCCGAGATTGGTCACCAGCGCGGCGGTGCGCACATACATCGGCGTGTTGCGGCCGAGCAGCGCCTGCCCCAGCATCGGCGAGGCGATCTCGACCACATGGAAGCCCGCTTCGGGCAATGGAATGCCGACCACCTCGAACGGACGCGGCGCCTTGCCGCCGGGCTCGGCGAGTTGCGGTATGGCGAGCTTGCGCGCGCCGGGCACACCGTCGAGCAACGATACGGAGCGGGTCTCGATGGAGGGCGCGTTGCGCGGGTTGCTGACATCGGCAGGCGAATGGCCGGCCAGGATGGCGTCGAGTTCGCCGCGGGTCCAGCTGCTTTCGTGCAGGCGCCGCACCAGCGCGTACCAGCGCATCACCGCGCCGTCGTCGTCGACCTTGAGCCGGCGCACCGTGCCGGCCTGCGCACGCATGCCGAGGGCGGGCAGATCGGCCTCCACATTGCGCAGCGTGACCGGCAGCAGCGCGGGATAGTCGGCCGGCGACTTGCCCTTCGGCAACTCGCCAAAGCGCTCGAGCACGCCGAATGGCGCCGCGGAGAACTTGGCCAGCGGCGGCATCGCGGCGGTGGCGAACTTGAGCGGGAACAGGTCGGCATTGGCGAGCGCGCGGCCGCTGTCGTCCTTCAGGCCGGCCGGCAGCGTCAGCGTGAACTCTGCCTTCTCTGCAAACGGCGGCGCGAAGCTGACGCTGCTGACCGGCGCATCGCGCGCCGCGCGGGGCTCGAATTGCGGCGCACGCGGCCCCTTGGGCGTATTGAGCAGGATATGCTCGGCGTCCTTGCGCGAGACCGGCGCGGAGAACGACACGGAGACCGGCCGCAGCGGCGTGCAGGGCGACTGCGCGCGTTCACGCTCGCACGAGAAGCTGGCCCTGAAGGGTTCGCGCACGGTGTAGTCGAAGCGCCGTTCCTCGCGCGTGGCAAGGCCCGATGGCGTGGCGATGCCCTTGCCCAGCACCAGCTGCATGCGGGCGCCGGCCGGCAGGCGCTGCTGGCAGGCCAGCAGATGCACGGTATCGGCCTGGTCGGGCTTGAGTTTCCAGCGCAGCGCGGCCAGCACGGCCTCGCGTTCCTTGCCGGCAAGCAGGCGCACGGGGATGCGCTCGCCCAGGCCTTGCGCCTGGCACCACGCGGCGGCGCGCACGGAGTCCGGCGTGGCCGCGCCGTTGAAGCGCAGCGCGAAGACCTGTTCTTCCTCGATCTCGCCACCGCCCGGGCGCGCCGACACCACGCTGGGCCCGCCGGTCTCGAAGCGGTATTCCGGCTTGCCCGCATAGGCCTTGCCGGCCTCGCTCTTGAGGCCGGGCGCCATGCGCAGCGAGCATTTCACGCCGGGCGGCAGGTCGCGCAGGAAATCGAAGACCCAGTTCCGTGCATCGACCCAGCGCGCCTGGCCCTCGACGGCCGCGCCGCTGCAGGACAGGATGGCGGGGGGTGCGGCCTGCGCATCGCCCAGCGGCACCATGGCCTCGTCGAAGCGGATCGCCACCTGCCGCACGCGGGACACCTCGCCCTCGGGCGCGAAGCGGACCACCTGCGCGGCCTGGGCCATGCCGGGCAGCGCGGCGAGCATGGCCGTTGCCACCGCGCCCCGCAGGCAGGCCATGAGAGCACGCCCGCGCCTTGCGCGCTTGCCAATCCGAGCGACGATCTGCGTCATCCTGTCCTCATCCGTTTACGGCTCCGGGCGAGGGTGACATGCGCCGATGGCAAGTGCAAGCCCGCGCACGCGGGCGCGGCGCCGGCGCGGCATCGGCGCGACAGCGCGCCGCGCTAGCGCAGGTGCGACAGCGGCAGCGGCCCGTCGCGCTTGAGCGCGGTCAGCACGATGTTGGAGCGCACGCTCTCCACGCCCGGCACGCGCATGAGCTTCTTCATGGTGAATTCGGCCAGCGTGGGCAGGTCCGGCACCATGATGCGCAGCAGGTAGTCCGCCTCGCCCGCCACCGAGTAACACTCCTGCACTTCCTCGAGCAACAGGATGTCTTCGCGGAAGCGCTCGATGATGGTGTCGCCGTGATGCGCCAGCTTGACGCTGGTGAAGACCTGCACGCCAAGCCCGAGCAGCGGCGGCGACAGCACTACGCGGTAGCCGGTGATGACGCCGTCGGCTTCCAGCCGCGCCAGGCGCCGCCCGATCTGGCTGGGCGACAGGTGGATGCGTTCGGCGAGTTGCTGGTGGGTGGAGCGGCCGTCGGTCTGCAGGGCCGCCAGCAGTGCCAGGTCGAAGGGGTCTAGATTGAGCATGATGGGTTCGCCCGGGAAGCGTGACTTGTCATGAGCGGCGCGGGGCAGACGGGGCTGGCAATGCACACGCGCATATTTCCCGCAAACAATACCAAAATTCTGCGTGTTCCGCGCGCCATCAGACGAAAACAGGCCCATTTTGCGGACCATCTGCGGCATCTCCTGGCTAAACTGTGCGGCAAATCTGCAGGAGATACGACATGATGGAAGCCACCGCAAGCCGCCAGCCACGCGATAGCCAGTCCGACGCGCAACCCGGCTTTGCCGGCACGCTGACCGACAAGCTCAGGGAGCAGTTCGACGCCGGCCTGCTGTCGGGCCAGACGCTGCGCGACGATTTCACCATCGAGCAGCCGCTGGAGCGCTATACCGACACGGACCACGCGGTATGGCGCAAGCTGTACGAGCGCCAGGCCTCGATGCTGCGCGGGCGCGTCTGCGACGAATTCCTGCAGGGCCTGTCCACGCTGGGCATGGAACGCGACCGCGTGCCCAGCTTCGCGCAGCTCAATGAAACCCTGATGCGCGCCACCGGCTGGCAGGTCGTGGCCGTGCCCGGCCTGGTGCCCGACGCGGTGTTCTTCGAGCACCTGGCCAACCGCCGCTTTCCGGCCAGCTGGTGGATGCGCAAGCCAGAACAGCTCGACTACCTGCAGGAGCCGGACTGCTTCCACGATGTGTTCGGCCACGTGCCGCTGCTGATCAACCCGGTCTTCGCCAATTACATGGAGGCCTACGGCAAGGGCGGTCTCAAGGCCGCGTCGCTCGACGCGCTGGACATGCTGGCCCGGCTGTACTGGTACACGGTGGAATTCGGCCTGATCCGCACGCCGGCCGGGCTGCGCATCTACGGCGCGGGCATCCTGTCGAGCCAGGGCGAATCGATCTACAGCCTGGATTCGGCCAGCCCCAACCGCGTCGGCTTCGATGTGCGCCGCATCATGCGCACGCGCTACCGCATCGACACCTTCCAGAAGACCTATTTCGTGATCGACAGCTTCGAACAGCTGTTCGACGCCACGCGGCCGGACTTCGCGCCGCTCTACGAATCCCTGCGCGCGCTGCCGACGCTTGGCGCCGGCGACGTGGTCCCCGGCGACCTCGTGCTCAACCGCGGCACCCGCGAAGGCTGGGCCGACAGCGACGACGTCTGAGCGCGCGGCGCTTGTTGCGCTCCCTGCGTTTTCACCGGCGCGCGCCCGCCCGGACACTTTGTGGAACAATGGCTGCATGCCCGCCGCGCCGCCCGCCGCAACCAGGCCGGACAGCGCGGCGGGCGGGCCGGTATTCCGCTCAGCTTCTTTTCCTCCATACCATCTAGCCCCCATCATGTCCCTCGTGCCCCTCACCCAGGAACAACGCGCACCGCTGCTTGCCAGCCTGCCCGGCTGGCAAGCCGTCGAGGACCGCGACGCGATCCACAAGCGTTTCACCTTTGCCGATTTCAACGCCGCCTTCGCCTTCATGACGCGCGTCGCGCTGGCCGCGGAAAAGGCAGACCATCACCCCGAATGGTTCAACGTCTACAACCGCGTCGATATCACGCTGTCGACCCATGATGCCAATGGCCTGACCCAGCGCGACATCGACCTGGCCGGATTCATCGAGCGCGCGGCGGCCTCGCTGGGCAAGAAATGAGGGGCGGACTGTAGGGAAACCGAAAGGTCGGTGTCGGTCGCCGCCTGTACAATTGGCGGCTCCTGCTTCTCTCCCGGACCCTCCCTGCAGCCATGCGTATCCTTCTGATCGAGGACGATCGCCAGATCGCCAGTGGCGTCGAAGCCGGCCTGTCCCAGGCCGGCCATCAGGTGCGCGTGGTGCACGATGGCGTCTACGCCACCGAGCACCTGCTGCGCGAACAGCACGACCTGGTCATCCTCGACCTCGGACTGCCCGGCATCGACGGCATGACGCTGCTGGCGCGCTACCGCGCCCGCAACCGCACCACGCCGGTCATCATCCTCACTGCGCGCGACGAACTCGAAGACAAGCTCTCCGGGCTGAACGCGGGCGCCGACGATTACCTAGTCAAGCCCTTCGCGCTGCCTGAGCTGGAAGCGCGCGTGCGCGTGCTGCTGCGGCGCAGCCAGCACGGCGAGGCCGCTCCCGAGCGCGACGTGCGCCTGGGCCGGCTGCGCCTGTCGGGCAATGACCGCCGCATGTTCATCGACGGCAAGCCGCTGGAACTGTCGCCGCGCGAGTTCGCCGTGCTGGAGTTGCTGCTGCAGCGGCAGGGCCGTGTGGTCAGCAAGGCACAGCTGCAGGACCACCTTGCCACGTTCGCGCATCCGGCCGGCGAAGGCGGCGACACTGTCGGCGACACCGCCATCGAAGTCTATGTGCACCGCGTGCGCAAGAAGCTGGAGGAAAGCGACGTGGAGATCGTCACCGTGCGCGGCTTCGGCTACCTGCTGCAGATCCGCGCCAGCGCCTGACGCTGCGCAGCGCGAGCAAGCCCGCCATGTGGCCGCGTCCACGCCCCCCCAAGCCGCCGCAGGCCACCGGCGCTGCCACCAAAGCCACAGAGCGCGCTCCCGGCCCGGCCGCGCGCGCCGCGTCCACGCAAAGCCTGCGCGTGCACCTGCTGCGCGCGCTGGCCACGCCGCTGTTCGCGCTGGTGCTGACCAGCGGCTCGCTGTCCTACTGGCTGGCGGCCCACTACACCACGCAGGTGTTCGACCGCGCGCTGTACGGGGTGGCCAACAATATCGCCCAGCAGATCCGGATTGCCGGCCCGCGGCTCGAGCAGGACATCCCCATGATCGCGCAGACGCTGGTCGAGGCCGAAGGCACTGATCGCATCTACTGGCGCATCCATGGTCCCGATGGCCTGATCGGCGGCATGGACACCTGGCTGGGCTACGGCACCGGCCAGACCTCGCTGCACGATGCGCGCCTGTTCTATGCGTGGTTCAGCGGGCGCCAGGTGCGTGCGGTGCGCCTGCCGGTCAACCTGCCCAGCCCGGCATCGGACGAGCTGGCCACCAGCGAGGCCGGGCGCGTGCCGCGCGGACCGGTGGTGGTGGAAGTGGCCGAACTGCTGGACCGGCGCGAGACCGCCGCCAACGAGATCCTGCTCTCGGTGTCGGTGCCGCTGATCCTGCTGCTGGTGGTGGGCAGCCTGATCCTCTCGCACGTGCTCAAGGAAGAGCTGGTGCCGCTGCAGATCCTGACCGACAAGCTCAACCGGCAGACCGCGCGGTCGCTGGCGCCGCTCGATGAAACCCAGGTGCCGGCCGAAGTGGAGCCGCTGATCCGCGCGCTCAATGCGCTGCTGGCCAGGCTGCGTGATGCGCTGGACGCGCAGCGCAAGTTCATCGCCGACGCCGCGCACCAGTTGCGCACGCCGCTCACGGCGGTCAAGCTGCACGCCGACCGCGCCGTGCAATCGGACGATCCGGAGGTAACCGGCCACGCGCTGCGCGAGCTGCAGGCGGCGGCCGACCGCGCCGTGCGGTTGTCGAACCAGCTGCTCTCGCTGGCGCGCGCGGAGCCGGGGCTGTCGCTGGAGCGGCTCGGGCCGATCGAGCATTTCGACCTGGCCTCGCTCGCCTTCGAGACCGGCGCCGAGTGGGTGCCGCAGGCGCTCTCGCGCCAGATCGACCTGGGCTTCGAGACCCTGCCCGGCCCCACCTTCACCGGCGCGGCGCCATCCACGGTGCGCGGCAACCGCCTCCTGATGCGCGAAGCGCTCAGCAACCTGATCGACAATGCCGTCAAGTACGTGCCGTCGGGCGGGCGCATCACCGTGCGCGCCGGCGGCGAGGCACTAGGCCATCGCGGCATGGCGGTGGTGATGGTGGAAGACAACGGCCCCGGCATCGCCCTGGCACGCCGCGAGGAAGTCTTCAAGCGCTTCTTCCGCGGCGACCACACGCCCGAGGGCAACGCGCCGGCGCAAGCGCCCGGCGGTGCCGGCCTGGGCCTGGCCATCGTGCACGAGATCATCGGCTTGCATCACGGCACCATCCGCATCGAGGATGTGCCGCCCGCCACCCCCGGCGCCGAGACGCGCGGAATGCGGTTCGTCATCCGCATTCCGTGCGAGGCGGCCGGCACCGCATGAGGCTGCCGTGCCCTGCCCGGCCCTGAGGCCTAGCGCTTCTTCTTTTCCTTCGGCGCCAGCATGGTGCCGCGGCATTGCGGGCTGCCGCAGCGGCACTCGAATTCCTTCTTGAGCTTCTTGGTGTAGCGCGCGTCGATCACCAGGCCGTAGTCATAGAACAACTCTTCGCCGGCGGCGATGTCGCGCAGCGCGTGGACGAACACGCGGCCCTTCTTCTCGCGCGCCTCGCAGTTGGGCTCGCAGGCATGGTTGATCCAGCGCGCGCGGTTACCGCCGAACTTGGCGTCGATCACGTCGCCGTCTTCCAGGCTGAAATAGAAGGTGTGGTTGGGATCGTCCGGATCGTGCGGATGGCGCTCGAGCGCTTCCTTCCACGAAATATGCTCGCCCTTGTACTCGATGACGCGTTCGCCCTCGGCGATCGGCGCAATCGCATAGACGCCCTTGCCGTGCACGCCTGAGCGGCGCACTTCGACGCGGTCGGAAGCGGTCTTGCGCTTGCCGGCCTTTGCCTTCTTCTTGCCTTGCCCGGCTTCCTTCCCGGCTGCCGCCGCGTCAGCCGTTCCTTCCGTACCCTGCCTTGCGTCCCCGCTTTGCAGCTCCGCACCGCTCCGCTTCACCTGTTCCACCATTTGCCATCCCAAAGTGATCCGCCGGCCTGCCACCCCACGTGGCTGCGCGCTGGCGATGATACCTGCGCCCCATGGCGGCGGCATCCCCTTCCACGGCAAATGTCGGTATACGGCAGCGCCATGCGACACCGCCGTATACCCGGGTCGGCCAGGTATACGGAATGGCGTCAGGCCAAGGCTGACGTATACGTCAGCCCGACCCGCGCCTGCGCACGGGGAAACCACCGCGCCGCCGACGACGTAAACGGGCGCCCAAGGTCAACAAGGCATGTGGATAAGCCCGCAAAAATCTGTGGATAAGAACGCGTGATTCATGTGGGCTGCCTGGGGTTGAGATGGGGACGCATCAGGCATAAGTCGGAGGCTTGCGTTTACCGCCTCGGCCGGAAGGCGGAGTCATCCACGCCGGCCAACATGGCGTTCCAGCACTTCTACTTTCTGTAAACCGTTGATTTACATGACGTTAACGGTGTTATCCACAGAAAGGCGCGACGTTTACCTACTACTACTATCTGTATACATGAAAGAAAGATGTAAACAGAAAGGACTGCGTCCGGCCGCCGGGAACAGACAGGGCTGGCAGGAAAACCAAATGAACCGGAAGCCGCTTTTCACATGGCTTCTTTTTTGAGCAGCCTGTGATTGACGGCTGCGGCGTATACGCTCGCGATGTATACGCCGCCAACAAAGGGCCGAGCCCGGGACGCTGGCGCCACGTATACGCACCCGAAGATGGCCGGGGATACGCAGGTGCAGGTGCAGCCGCAGGGCGGCACCCAAGGCTGGCATTCGCGGCGCGAATATGACTGTTTTCACCATGCACGATAGTGCAGGCCGCCCCGCCGGGTCGCCGGCCATCGCGGTTTCGGCGCCCCGCCGGCAGAACGGTGCGATCGGCATCCTTTCCCTAGCCAGACGGAGTCCGGCCGGCCAGGCCGCCCTTGCAGCGCGCCAGGCACGCTATGCGGGTCCCAGGCGCTCCGGAGAGGCCTGGGCGGGCCTGGGGGCCGTATACGCGTCTCGATGGTGATGGGGGGCGCCTGAGGGGCTCTGCGAGCGTTCAGGAGGCCCCTGACGCCGTTTTTTCCTTCCGTATGCCCTGCGGGACGCCTCGCAGCCGTGCTTCGCCTGGGGCGTTCTCCCGGTCCGTCGTGGTCATTCCGGAGCCCGGCCGTTGCCTTCAAAGCCCCAGCCGGCGCGGCCTGGCGCGGGATACGCTGTAACAATCTGTTCCCGGTCAGCCTTGCCCGACACGGTATGATGTGGCCCGCGGCGCCTTTGCCAGGGCCGGCGCCCAGCGTGCCGGTCCGGTCGGGCGTCCCTGTTTTATCAACTCGAGACGGAGTGAAGCATGACGAAAACCGAACTGATCGACGCCATCGCGGCCGGCGTGGACGGCCTGACCAAGGCCAAGGCTGAACAAGCGTTGAATGTGACGCTGGGCGCCATCATGGACGCCGTCGCCAAGGGCGACACGCTGAGCCTGATCGGCTTTGGCACCTTCAGCCAGGGTGAACGCGGCGAACGCATGGCGCGCAACCCGCGCACCGGCGAAGAAATCAAGGTCGAAGCCGCCAAGACTGTCAAGTTCAAGGCCGGCCAGAAGTTCAAGGATGCTGTGAACCAGTGAGCATCAATGTCCCGCAGGCAGCCCTCGTGCCGGCCTCGCAGGAACAACCCCGCCGTGTCGCCGCCAGCTGCCGCCTGGCGCGGGCGAGCGCCAGGCGGGGGGCGTTATCCACAATATCGGCGCACTGGTTATCCTGACGCTTCGCGGTATACGCCGCACCCTTCCTCCAGCCCGGTAAGATGGTGTCCTATCGGCGCCTTCCCTCAATAAATACAAGGGCCTAGGGCGTCCTGCCGTGTAGGGACCCGCATGGAACCCAGATCGCCGCCAGGCAGATTTCCACAGTTTTATTCACAGCGTTTCCCACAAAATTTTCCACAGGCGCGCCGGCTTGGACTGAGCGTGCTGGTGACACTCGCGCTGCTCGGCGGTTGCACCACGCCATCGCAGCCGGCCCGCCCGCAGGCGGTGCCGTTGCCCGACACCGAACGGCCGTCTACCACGCCCGGCGCCAGCCAGCGCCAGCGCATCGTCGAGATCGCCTGGCAGGAGTGGCAGCGCTGGGGTGGCCAGACCGTGCGGCTGGGCCGCGACGACACATCCTGCGTGGCCGACAGCCCTCTTCCGGCGCCGGTAGTGCCCGGCATGCCCGCCCCGCCGGCAGACGCAGCGGCGGGTACGGATGCCCCCGACATGGCGAGCCGTTCGGCCGACCGTGAGGATGACCGCGACGAAGACGACAGCGGCGGGCCGAGCTGCCTGCGTTTTCCCGACGGCACCGGCATGGAGGCCACCGCGCAGGGCTGCAAGCTGGCGCAGCGCTACTGGGGCATCGTCGGCAAGGCGGTCACGTGCCGGCAGATCACGCAGGGAAGCTGGGCCTGGTCGGCGGTCTTCATCTCGTGGGTGATGCGCAAGGCGGGCCTGGACGAGCGCCAGTTCCTCACCGGCGATTCGCATTCGATGTACGTGGTGGATGCGCGCGACGGCATCCTGCCCGCGCCGGCCTTCCGCATCGAACCGGTGCCCGCCATGCCCCGGCCGGGCGATGTGATCTGCGCAGGACGCGGAGCCGACAAATACCTGGCCAGTGCCGCGGATATCGGCTTCGGCACCACGCCGATGCATTGCGATATCGTCGTGGAGGTAGATCCGGCCGCGCGCCTGGTCAAGGCCATCGGCGGCAACGTGCAGCAATCGGTTTCGATGGAGCTGATCGAGCTGGGCGACTCCGGCATGATCGACAGCGCCACCAATTCGCACATGCCGTGGGTGCTGATCATGCGCAATACCCTGCCGTAAGCCCTGCTTGACCGGCCCCGCAAAATCATTAACATGGTAATTAATCGGGCCGGCAACCAGGGTGCCGCGACCCGACCCCACCCTGGCAGTACCGGGCAAGCGCGCGCATCGACGCCGCACGACACGCAGAGGAGACCTGCATGGCTGTCGCCAACATTCATCCCATGGAATGGGAGGCCCGCGTCAAGCTGGCCGCCTGCTACCGCATCTTCGACCGGCTCGGCTGGACCGAATTGATCTACAACCACATCACGCTGCGCCTGCCGCCCGAGGCGGGCGGCGATCCGGCCAGGCCGCATTTCCTGATCAATCCCTTCGGGCTGCGCTATGCGGAGGTGACTGCCTCCAACCTGGTCAAGATCGGCCTGGACGGCCAGGTGGTCGGCGAGAGCGCGTGGCCGGTCAATCCGGCGGGCTTTACCGTGCACGCGGCCATCCACGCCGGCATCGAGGGTGCGCATTGCGTGATGCACACCCACACCACGGCCGGCATGGCAGTGGCCTGCTCGGCGCAGGGCCTGTCGATGAGCAACTTCTACGCCGCCCAGCTGTTCGGCAAGGTCGCCTACCATCCCTTTGAAGGCATCACCGTGCATGAGGACGAAGGGCCGCGCCTGGTGCGCAATATCGGTGACAGGCCGGCCGTGATCCTGCGCAACCACGGGCTGCTGGCGTGGGGCGACAGCATCGCACGTACCTTCTCCACGCTATGGCTGCTCAACCGCGCCTGCGAGATCCAGATGGCCACGCTGGCCATGGGCGATGCGCTGGCGGTGCCGGAGGAGATCCAGCGCAAGTGCACGCGCGATTCGCTCCAGTTCAATCCCGCGTTCGGCGCCGGCGAGGATGTTTTCGCCGCGCTGACGCGGGAAATCGACCGTATCGATGTGTCTTATCAATCTTAGTTTGCGTTCATTCTTCCCGAGAATGATTCTGGCAATCACCAGAGAGGCAACACAGCCATGACTTCCATCTGCATCGTCGGCGCCGGCGCCGTTGGCGGCTTTATCGGCGCCAGGCTGGCCCGCTCCGGCCAGCCCATTCATGTGCTGGCGCGCGGCCAGACGCTGGCCACATTGCGCGAACGGGGCCTGACGCTGATCGAGGGCGAGCGCACGGATACTTTCCGCGTGCGCGCCGAGGGCGATTCCGCAGCACTCGGTACGCAGGATGTGGTCATCCTGGCGGTCAAGGCACCCGCGCTGCCAGCGCTGGCCCAGACCATCGGGCCGCTGATCGGCCCGGGCACGGTGGTGGTGACGGCGATGAACGGCGTGCCGTGGTGGTTCTTCGAGCGGCCGGGCCAGTTCTCGGGCTTGTCCCTGCATGCGGTGGACCCGGGCGGCGTCATCGCGCGCGCCATCCCGGCGGCGCAGGTGATCGGCTGCGTGGTGCACCTCACTGCGTCCTCGCCGGCGCCGGCCACGGTCCGCCATGGTTTTGGCGCGCGGCTGATCCTCGGTGCCGCGGGCGGCGCAACCAGCCCGGCCGGCGCGCGGCTGGAGATGCTCGCGGACGTGCTCATGCGCGGCGGCCTGGAAGTGGAGCGTAGCGCCGCCATCCAGCAGGACATCTGGTTCAAGCTGTGGGGCAATATGACGATGAACCCGGTGTCCGTGCTGACCGGGGCCACGTGCGACCGCATTCTCGACGATCCGCTGGTCAATCGATTTTGCCTGGCCGTGATGGAGGAAGCCGGCCGCGTGGGCGCCGCCATCGGCTGTCCGATCGCCCAGAGCGGGGAAGAGCGCAGCCAGGTCACGCGCAAGCTGGGCGCCTTCAAGACGTCGATGCTGCAGGATGCCGAGGCCGGGCGTCCGCTGGAGATCGACGCGCTGGTGGCCTCCGTGTGCGAGATTGCCGGGCATGTCGGCATCGCCACGCCGAATATCGATGCGCTGCTTGGCCTGGTGCGGCTCCATGCGCAGGTCAAGGGGCTCTATCCGGCGGGGTAGGGTTGCATGTCATTCCCACCAAGAATGACATGATTGAATAGACGAGCTGCTTGATAAATGCGGCGAATGAAATGGGCAGTGAATCGAACTGGATACGGCCTTTCGCCTCATCGACCTATCGCGGAATACGCCAAAAGCATCGCCGCGACAAATAATTGATCAATTCTGATCGCCTGATTCATTGATAGCGCGAATCATTGCCGGGGCGCGCAGAACGCGCCCTGCCCTTCAGCTTCCCGCCACGGCGGCAACCCGGCGCCTGCCCGCGAGGATGCCCTCCACCGCATAGACCGCCAGCGAGATCCAGATCAGCGCATAGCCGGCCTGCTTGCTGGCCGGGAACGGCTCGTGCCACAACCACACTCCCAGCAACAGTTGCAGCGTCGGGCCGGTGTATTGCAGCAGCCCGAGCAGGGAAAGCGGGATGCGCCGGGCGCCGGCGGCGAACAGCAGCAGCGGCACCGCGGTCACCGGGCCGGCCAGCAGCGCCAGCAGTTGCACGCCGCCCGCGGCATGGCTGAAGCCGGCCTGCCCGCTGACAAACAGGTAGGCCAGCGAGGTGGCCGCCAGCGGGAACAGCAACAGTGTCTCGAGCGAGAGGCCTTCGAGCGCGCCCAGCGTCGCGGTCTTGCGCAGCAGCCCGTAGCCGCCGAAGGTGCCGGCAAGCGCCAGGGCGATCCAGGGCAGCTGCCCGGCGGCCACGGTCAGCCACAGCACG
Organism: Cupriavidus sp. 05T41; assembly: GCF_056396525.1. Taxonomy (NCBI): domain Bacteria; kingdom Pseudomonadati; phylum Pseudomonadota; class Betaproteobacteria; order Burkholderiales; family Burkholderiaceae; genus Cupriavidus; species Cupriavidus sp. 05T41. The sequence goes on along the minus strand of NZ_JBFTLQ010000039.1, from coordinate 22,593 downwards.
CCGGCCGCCGCGATGGCGATCGAGAGCCACTGGACGGGCCGCAGCCGCTCGTGCAGGAACAGCACGCCCAGCAGCACATTGAACAGCGGATTGATGAAGTAGCCCAGGCTGGCGTCAACCACCCGCCCGTTGGAGACCGACCAGATGTAGAGGAACCAGTTGCCGCTCAGTAGCAGCGCGCTGGCCACGAAGCCGGCCAGCAGGCGCGGGTTTGACCACACGCCGCGCAGCCAGCCCCAATGGCGGCGCCAGGCCAGCACCAGGCCCAGGAAGACCAGCGACCACACCATCCGGTGCAGCAGGATCTCCATCGGCGCGATGCCGTGCAGGGATTTGATATAGAGCGGCAGCAGGCCCCAGATGATGTAGGCCAGCAGCGCGTAGAGAATGCCGATTTGCATGAGAAGTCCCAAAGAATCGGGCGATTCTACCGGCGTAAAAAAGCCCGCGCTGGGCACGGGCTTGCAGGCGGCTGGCAAGGGTGCGGGCCGAGGCCCGCCTCCCTCGTGCGCATGCCTAGAGTTTGCGCGCGAAGCTGAACTGCGAAAACGCCTGCTCGGCCACGTTGAACCATGCGGCCTCGTTGTTGCGGAACACGCGCCAGTCGTCGTAGATCTTCTTGAACGACGGGTTCTTGGCGGTCTCTTCGGCGTAGGCTTCCTGGGTAGCCTTGAAGCAGGCTTCCATGATTTCCTTGGAGAACGGGCGCAGCTTGACGCCGTTTTCCAGCAGGCGGGCCAGGGCTTGCGGATTGACCGCGTCGTACTTGGCCATCATGGTGGTGTGGGCCTCGATGGTGGCCGTTTCCAGCGCGCGCTTGTACAGCGACGGCAGCTTCTCGTATTCGGTGGCCGAGGCGTAGAACGACAGCTGCGCGCTGCCTTCCCACCAGCCCGGGTAGTAGTAGTACGGGGCCACCTTGTAGAAGCCGAGCTTCTCGTCGTCATAGGGGCCAACCCACTCGGCCGCGTCGATGGTGCCCTTTTCCAGCGCCGGGTAGATATCGCCGCCGGCGATCTGCTGCGGCACCACGCCCAGGCGCGACAGCACCACGCCGGCAAAACCGGCGATGCGGTACTTCAGGCCCTGCAGGTCCGCCACGGTCTTGATTTCCTTGCGGAACCAGCCGCCCATCTGGGCATTGGTGTTGCCGCCCAGGAAGTTGATGACGTTGTATTCCTTGAAGAACTCGCGCATCAGCTTCATGCCGTTGCCCTGCAGCATCCAGGCGTTCTGCTGGCGTGCGGTCAGGCCGAACGGGATGGTGGTGTCGAAGCACAGCGTCGGGTTCTTGCCGAAGTAGTAGTAGCCGGCCGTGTGGCCGATCTGCACCGTGTTGTTCTGCACGGCATCCAGCACCTGCAGGCCCGGCACGATCTCGCCCGCGGCGAAGACCTTGATGTTGAACTTGCCGTCGGTCAGTTCCTTGACCCGGGCGGACAGCAATTCAGCACCGCTAAAGATGGTGTCGAGTGATTTCGGGAAGCTCGAAGCCAGGCGCCATTCCACGGCCGGATTGCTGCCCACCACGGCCGGTGCACCGGCAACGGCGGCGGCCGGCGCCGCGGGTTTTTCTTCCTTGCCGCAAGCGGCCAGCGCGCCGGTGGCCGCCACGGCCGATGCCTTCAACAGAAAGGAACGACGTTCCATTACTTCTCCTCTTTATCGATTTTGTAGTGCGGCAGCAGGACCGGGACAGCCCGCGTCTTGCGCGAACCTCCGCCCCCGTACCGAGACGCGCATGGAGCCGGGATACGGCTGCGGCGCAACAATGAGCCTGTTACGGAGACTTGCCATGGCAATGACGTATGCTGGCATGCCTTCGTAACAGGCTCGAGAGGCCGGCCCGTACCCGTCGGGCTAGCCCGCTGATTATAGCGGTGGCCCTTTCGCCACGGGGGGCCGGGAAAGTCCGGGTTTTCGCTAGGAGCGAGCCGCGGGAGAACACGACATGCGGAGTGGTGGACAGCATTTGCCATGCTGCGGCCGCACATGATGTCCCAGGTGCTTTCCGGTAGCCCTGACCCCGTTTTTCGTATGGTGAGAAGGCCGCTTCGCCGCGGATTTTGTAACCCCGCTTGCTGTCCAATTGCTCGACTGTTAAAAAATCACGCCTTGCCCGTATCGCCTATGTTGTTCGCCTCGCCTGTCCCCCGCTTCCCGCCGGATCGTCTCCCGCGCTGCCTCGTGCTGGCCATCCTGGCCACCTGGGGTTTGAATGCGTGCGCGCAGACGCCTGCCGGCGCGGATGTGACGCCGCCGGCGGTGCAGGCGACGCCGCACGGCGTTGCGAAGCAGTCGCTGGCAATGATTCCAGCGGCGGCGGAAAGTGATCCGCTGGCAGCACTGATCGCGGGCGCGCAAGACCCGGCGCCTGCCGCCGCACCTGCTGCACCGGCCGCACCGGCCGCACCGGCCACACCGGCCACACCGGCCACACCGGCCACATCCGCCCCACCTCCCGGCGCGGAGCCTCAAACAGCAGCCGGCGCTGCCGCATCCGGGGCAGTGGCCCCGCCGCCGCCCGCGCCCGCCAGCTGGGTCAATGCCGGCTTGTCTGACGATGGCACCGAACTCGCCGGGCCGCCCGATCCCGAATTCCCGCTGCAGCCCTACATAGCCCCGCCGCCGCCGGTGGTGCTGTTCCCCAAGCGCCTTGGCCAGTTCGTGGCGGAAACACCACCCAGGCTGCCGGACGGCGACGCCCCCGAAGCGCCCGCCGCGGAAGGTTTCTCCCTGGCCTCCCGATTGCCGGCCGACGATCCCGCCGGCGACCAGGTCTGGCGCCTGGGCTACAGCGGCCGCGCCGCCTACGATGACCGCACGACCACCACGCGCGCCTGCGCGGGCGGCGGCACGCCGTCCGCCGGCATCGGCGGGCTGGCCTGCCGCAGCACCGGCGAGGTCAAGGTGAAGGAATCGCTGTTCTCGCTCGATGGCGGCGCGCAGGTGCAGCTGGTGGCGCAGGCCAAGGGCACGGATGCCACCTCGGTCAATGGCCGCCCCGCCGCGGTCGACCCGTATGCGCTGCTGCCGCAGTTCTACACGGCGGTCAGCGGCCTTTCCGTGCTCGACGGCGCCACCATGTGGGCCGGCCGGCGCGAGGATTCGTCCTTCCTGATGTCGTCGGGGCTGCTGCCGCCCACTTCGCCGGCCATGCGTTTCGGCGTGGATAACGCGCGCTTCGGCGATATCGCGCTGAACTACCAGTACACCTCGCGCAACGATCTCAATGGTGCCAACCTGCCGAGCTACCATTCGCTGCGCACCGCGCCCATCAACACCAACGAGAAAGGTTCGGTGCAGCTGGGCTATACGCGCGTGGAAGCCGAGCCGCTGATAGCGCAGACCGGCAGCGCATGGTGGGTTTCCGCCATGCATGAACAGAAAGGCGTGCTGGCAGGCACCAACCGCTTCGGCATGCAGTTCGGCGAAGGCAGCCGCAACGCCCTCACCGGCTATACCGGCATGGGGCCGTCGCTGTCGCGCGTGCGCGTGGCGGAATCGATGGAGTGGAAGCGGGCTTCGGGCCTGGGACTGGCCGGCTCGGTGGAATCCAGCATGCAGTTCGACCGCTCGCCGGTGGGCACCCTGCAATGGACTGCCACGCGCGTGCGTCCGGCCTACATCGCCAGCGACCAGTTCAAGCTCACCTTCGAGGTCGCGCACGACCAGATCACCTCTGGCTTCGGCACCAGCGGCCAGCGCACCGCGCTGACGGTGGCGCCGACCTTCACGCTCGGCAAGGCTGCCGGTAACGCCAACCTGCGCGCGTTCTACACCTACAGCCGCGCCAGCGATGTCGACGGCATCGCCTTCACCGCGCCCTCGGACACCTGGGCGACGCAGAACTCCGGCTCGGTCTTCGGCGTACAGCTCAATCGGCGCTGGTAGGCGCCGCCCCGGCGCGCCACCTGGCACCGCGCCCTGCCCCCGGCAGGCTGCGGCGGGGCACGCCCAGCAGCCATTGGAACACCAGCGTGGCCCCCAGCCCGCCGGCCAGTTGCGCCAGCACGAAACCGGGTACATCGATGGCGCGGATACCGGTGAAGGTCGCCGTCAGCGCGCACCCGATGGTCAGTGCCGGATTGGCGAACGAGGTCGATGCCGTGAACCAGTATCCCGCCGTGATGTACGCTGCCACCGCGAACGGCACCACGCCAGGCCGGCTGCGCGCGGTGCCCATCGCCACGCCGATCAGGCCGAAGGTGGCAACGCATTCGCTCCACCACATCGATGCGCCGCTACGGCTTTGCGCCGACCAGGCCAGCATGGGCTCGCCGAACATCGCATGCGCACACATCACGCCGCCAACGGCACCGCCCACCTGCACCAGCGCATAGCGCCATGCATCGCGCGCGGCCAGTTCCCCGCGCAGCATCGCCGACAGGCTCACCACCGGGTTGAAATGCCCGCCCGACACCGGCCCCAGCGCAAGCAGCAGCGCGATCAGCCCGCCACCCGTGGCCAGCGCATTGGCCAGCAGCGCCAACGCGACATTGCCGCTCGCCAGCTGCTGCGCGCGAATGCCCGAGCCCACCACCACCGCTACCAGCAGGGCCGTACCCAATGCCTCCGCCACCAGGCGCCTGGCGAGCGGGACCGCAGGCGTGGGTACGCGCGGACTGCCGTCTTGCGGGCCAAGGGAGCGGACCGGGGCCGCGGTCACATCGTGGGAAGCGTGCATCGGGTTTGCAAAGGAGGGGCGCGGAGGAATCCAGCGCGAATGGCAGAGGGCGCAGTGTTCCGTTTTTCCGCCTGGAGCGTCAATGCATGTCCGGCATCTTATGAATGAACCGGAGGTATCGAATGTAGGAAGGGGTCGGTTTTCCGCAGGTATCGGGAATGCCCGATCTACTCCATGCGACGACGAATTTCGGCGCGCAGGATCAAATTCAAAAGGCGGATTTCAAGGGGAATTGACGCAATGCCGATAATCGCTGACGCGGCGGCACTCGAGCAGGAATTCGCGGCGGAATTCGTGCATGAACATTAGGCGGTGAGGGGCAACAATGCAAGCGCGCATGCGCCGCGCCACAGGATGGCGAGGCGTGCCTGAAGGGGCGTCGGGGACAAGGTGCGATGCAAGCTCGAAGGCGCTGTGCAGGCGCGCGTGATGCCCTCCTGCTCGACAGTGCAATACGTCGTGTTACGTCGCAATACAGTGCAATGCGGTGCAATACGCCGCCTTCGTCGCGACACGCTACGCTACGCCGCGACACGTCGATACGCAATCGTGCGCGCAGGCGCGCTGCGGGAAACGGAAGCCCATATGCAATTGCAAGCGCATGGGCGATATGCGCGGCGAATGCCCTGGGAAGGCACGGGCCATATGCTGGCCCCAATGAAAAAAGCCCAAGACCTTTTCAGATCTTGGGCTTTCTCATTAATGCTGGTGGCCTGGGACGGAATCGAACCGCCGACACAAGGATTTTCAATCCTCTGCTCTACCGACTGAGCTACCGGGCCAAAGAAGCGAAATAATAGCAGTGCTTTTTTGCCCGGTCAAGCACTGCCCGAAAAATAACTTACTGTTCCGCCGGCTCCGGCTTGTTGCGACCCAGTTCCACGCCGAGTTGCTTGAGCTTGCGGTACAGGTGGGTGCGTTCAAGGCCGGTTTTCTCGGCGACGCGGGTCATGCTGCCGTGTTCGCGCACCAGGTGGTACTCGAAATAGGCACGCTCGAACAGGTCGCGTGCTTCGCGCAGGGGCATGTCGAAGGAGAAATGCATCTCGGCTTCGGGCAAGCGTTGCGGGCTGCCGTTGACTGCCTCGGCAGCGGCCTCCGTGGCCACCAATGGTGCGGCTTCGCCGTTACTGGCGGTGGGCAGTGCGGTGCCGGCGCCAGCGCTTGCGCGCGGACGTTCGACGCCGCGTGCGAGCCCCTGCTCGACGGCGGACAGCAGCTTCTGCAGTGCGATCGGCTTCTCGAGGAAGTTGAGCGCACCGATCTTGGTCGCCTCCACCGCGGTATCGATGGTGGCATGGCCCGACATCATGATGACAGGCATGGAAAGCAGGCCCTGCGCCGACCACTCCTTGAGCAGCGTGACGCCGTCGGTATCGGGCATCCAGATGTCAAGCAGCACCAGGTCAGGCGTATTGCCGGCACGGTACTCACGCGCTTTCTGCGCGTTTTCTGCCACTTCGACCACATGGCCTTCGTCGCTGAGGATCTCCGAGAGCAACTCCCGGATACCCATTTCGTCGTCGACTACGAGGATGGTTGCCATACTTCCCCTCTTGACCCCACCGCGGCTCACCGGGTTCGGGGCCGCTACATTGTGACTATGCCAGTTTAACGAACAGGATGGAGATCTGCGCCCCGATGAGTTCGGTGCCCTCCATGCGATTGCGCAGTTCGATGCGGGCGCCGTGTTCGTCAATGATCTTCTTCACCATCGCGAGCCCCAGGCCGGTACCCTTGGCCTTGGTGGTCACGTAGGGTTCGAACGCGCGGCTGAGGATGCGCGGGGCGAAACCGGGACCGTTATCCGCAATGGTGAGCTTGACGGCCTGCCGGTCTTCGCCGGCAGAATCTTTGTATTCTACAGTCTCGGTGTGCAGAGCGATACGGGGCGCCGGACGGGCCGCCGCAACGTTGTCCGCCACCGCGTCCTGCGCATTCTGCAGCAGATTGTGAATCACCTGGCGCAACTGGGTCGGATCGCCCTTGATCTCGGGCAGGCCGGCCGCCAGCGCCGGATGAATCACGGCATGCTCGTGCACGCCGGCGTCGTCGATGCCGTACAGGTGCAGCACCTCGGCAACCAGGGCATTGATCTGCAGTGACTGCAACATCGCCGGCGGCGTGCGCGCGTAGTCGCGGAAGTCGTCGACCATGCGCTTCATGGCCGCCACCTGGTTGACGATGGTGGTGGCGCCACGCTTGAGCACGTCGGCATCGGGCCCCTCGAGCTTGGGCGAGAGCTTCATCTGCAGGCGCTCGGCCGAGAGCTGGATCGGGGTCAGCGGGTTCTTGATCTCGTGCGCGAGGCGCCGCGCCACTTCGCCCCACGCCACCGAGCGTTGAGCGGAAATCACATCGGAGATGTCGTCGAACACCACCACGTAGCCCGGCTCGTCGCGCTCGCCGACACTGCCACCCGGCAGCCGTGCTCCGCGCACCAGCAGCGTCAGCGCCTGTTCTTCGTCGCTCTGCGGCAGCTCGATCTGCTTTTGCCAGTGCTGCGAGCCGCCCAGCATCTCGCTGGTGCTCTGCTCGGAAAACGCTTGCCGCACGATGTCGCCGAACGCGCCGAGCACCGGGATGCCTTCGATGGGCTGGCCCAGCGCGCCGGCAAAGGGCTGGCGGAAGATGCGCTCGGCGCCGGGGTTGGCCGTGATCAGCACGAAGCGGCGGTCGAATACGAACACGCCGGCGGTCAGGTTCTGCAGCACGCTCTCCAGGTAGGCGGTGGATTTCTCCAGCGCGCTGCGGTTCTGTTCCACCGCGATGCGCGCCTCCGACAACTGGCGCGTCATCATGTTGAACTGCTGCGTGAGCATGCCGAGCTCGTCGCGGCTCTTGAGCTCGCGCTTGGGCGAGAGGTCGCCCTCGGCGACTTCCTTGGTCCCTTGCAGCAGCATCAGCAACGGCCGCGCCAGCTGGCCACCGAGCAGCAGCGCCAGCATCACGGCGATGAACACCGCGAGGAACAGCGTGAGCGTCAGCGTGCCGATATACATCTTGCGCAGGCCGGTGCGCCCGAGCGCCTTCTCCTGGTACTCCTGGTAGGCGCGCTGGACCTCGTCGGCATTGCGCGCCAGCGCCGTCGGCACGGGATGCACGACTTGCAGGTAGCGCTCTTCGCGCACGGTCTCGCCCATCAGGCCGAAGCCCGATGACGCGGCATCCTCGGGCCGGCGCTCCACCGACAGGCCGGAGCCGGCCCAGCGGCTGGCCAGGTTCAGCGGCGCCTTGGCGCCCGGCTGGCTGGCGGTGCCGGCGGGGCTCGCCGCGCTGGCCTGCGCCGTGGGCGCGGGGCCCAGCGGCACGATCACGCGCAGGCGGTAGAGGTGGCTGGCATCGGTGCGTTCGGGCGGGTGATGGCCATCGACGGCCGGGTCGGTGCCGCCTTCCACCGCGGCGTAGCCGCCGGCCAGGCGGGCCTGCTCTGCCAGCACGCCCGAGGGCAGGTCCGGCACCAGCGATGCATAGCTGCTCGAGGCCGTGGCGATCACGCGTCCGCTGCCGGTGAAGATCGCGGCTTCCTGCACGCCGTATTGCTCGCGCAACCGGTTGAGCTGCAGCGAGGTGGCCACGTTGGACGAACTGGTGAGCTGGTCGGCCATCAGCCGGGCCTTGCCCTGCAGGTCGGACAGCGCGCTGTCGATGGTGGAGCGGCCCAGGTTGAGGCCGGCCTCGAGCGCAGTCTCCACGCGCACGTCGAACCATGACTCGATGCTGCGCGAGACGAACTGCAGCGATACCAGGTAGATCAGCACGCCCGGCAGCACGCCCACCACGCCGAAGAACACGGCGAGCTTGGTCATCAGGCGCGTGCCGAACTTGCCGCGGCGATAGCGCAGCCACAAGGTCAGCGCCAGCGCACCGATGATCAGCACCAGCAGCACGCCGATCACCAGGTTGATCTTGAACAGCAGCGTGAAGTAGCGGTCGAAGAATTCCGTGTTGGCCGAGGCGCCGGCCAGCAGCGCCACCAGCACCAGCGCCAGGAAGACGATGATGCCCGCCACCACGCGATAGAGCACGCGCCGGAAGCGGCTGTCCCACAGGCTGTTGCTGGCGATCATGGCTGGCCCGGGGCCGGCTGCACCAGGGCGGTGGGCGACAGCGCCGTGGACACGGTCTGCGCGAACGGCACCGCGCGCGTTTCGCCGGCCACGGGCGCCGGAGCGGCCGATGCAGGGGCCGGCGCAGGTGGCGGCACTGGCACCACCGGCGGCGCGGGCGGCGGCGCCGGATACTCGGTAGGTACGGTGAAGCTGAAGCGGCGCCATTCCGAGGCGAGATTCCATTCGCGCGTGTTCACGGCGTTGATCTGGAATGGCTTGGGCAGCTGGGTCAGGTCCAGTCGCATGCGCGCCTCGGCCTGGTAGGTTTCGCCGGCCTTGACCATGCCGCGGTCGAATACGCGCCAGCCGCGCACGCGCTGGATGAACTGCAGCGCGCCCTTCAGGCGCGTGAACGGCAGTTGCAGCCCGCCGGTGGAGACGCGGTACTGGCGTGTGAGCGGATGGTAGGACAGCCGCACGCTGCGGCTGGCATTGACCGGCTTCTCGTCGAACCAGTACCAGCGCGGGCGCGTGAGCTGGAAATCGACCACGAAATAGAGCGAGATACCTTTGTTGAGCGCGTCCTCGAGCGGTGCCGGCAGGTCGAAATCGAAGCTTGCGGCGAGGTCGAAACCGCCATCCTGGTATTCGATGCGGGCCTCGTTGACTTCGATGACGTCGGCGCGCGCGCTACCCGGGAGCGCCGTCAGCGTCAGCAGCACGGTCAGCGCGACGGCTGCCGCGAACCACCACGATGCGAGCCAGGCGCGCGCGCCGCGCCTGCCGCGTGCACCATCCCGGCCACCGCCTGCCGCCACGCAACCGCACGCATTGTCGTCAGGGACGCGAAGGACGAACAAGCGCAGCGGGTTCGGCATTGGAATCGGTCGGGAGCGGTCAGGGTCGTTTCTGGAAGCGCGCGTAGAAGAAGCCGTCGTGATCGGAGGGCAGGCCTTCCTGGCTGGCACTCCCGCCGCCGGCCGCCTGGCCTCCATGGTCTCTACTGCCGGGCAGCATCTGGCCGGGCGCTTGCAATCGTATCGCATCTGGTAGCTGTGCACCAAACCAGCGCGCCTGCTCTTCCCCCTCCGTTGGGAAAATAGAACAGGTGACGTAGACCAGGATGCCGCCCGGCTTGAGCAGGTTCCACAGCTGGGAGACGATGCGCCGCTGCTCGGTCACCAGGCGCGCGATATCCACCTCGCGGCGCAGCCAGCGGATGTCCGGGTGGCGGCGCACGATGCCGGAGGCCGAGCATGGCACGTCGGCCAGGATGCGGTCGTAGGGCTGGCCATCCCACCAGTCCTGCGGGCGGCTCGCATCGCCCACCACCACCTTGGCCTGCTGGCCCAGGCGGGCCAGGTTCTCGTCGATGCGCGCGGCGCGCAGGGCATCGCTCTCGAGCGCGGTGACATCCACGCGGGCCAGCTCCAGGATGTGTCCGGTCTTGCCGCCGGGCGCGGCACAGGCATCGAGCACGCGCTGGCCGTCGGCCAGCTGGAGCAGCGGCGCGGCCAGCTGCGCGCCGGCGTCCTGCACCGAGACGTCGCCCTGGGCAAACCCGGGAATCTGCGACACCGGGAAGGCGCGCACCAGGCGTACCGCCTGCGTGCCGATGGCCGTGGCCGCCATGCCGGCATTGGCCACATGCGTGAGGTACTCAGGCACCGAGACGCGCGCGGTGTTGACGCGCAGGGTCATGGGCGGGCGCACATTGGCGCTTTCGGCAAGCGCCGTCCACTGCTCGGGATACGCCTCGCGCAGCATCTTCAGCCACCACGCAGGCAGGTTCCAGCGCGCCTCGTCGTCGCGGCGCACTTCGTCGAGCAGCGCGCGGCGCTCGCGCAGGAAACGGCGCAGCACGGCATTGACCAGCCCGCGCGCGTGCGCGGTCTTCGGTTCGGAGGCGGCCGCGCTGACGGCCTGGTCCACCACCGTGAACTCGGTGTAGCCGCCCTCGCCCTGCTCGTCTTCGACCAGCAGCGCCAGCGCCACCGCCAGCAACGAGTCCACCTGCGCGCCGGGCGGGCGCGTCACCAGCTTGGTGACCAGTGCGCGCGCCGTGCCGAACTGGCGCATGGTGCGGTAGGCCAGGTCCTGCAGCGCGCCGCGCGTGGCGGCATCGCGCACGCGGTCGAGGCGGAACTGCGCGGCGGCATTGTCGATGGCCAGCGGCAGCGCACTGCCTTCGTTGACGCCGCGTACGGCAGTCGCGGCAGCGAGCATCTGGAAGGCGAGGGATTCGTGTGGCAGGCGCATGACAGTGGGCAGCGAAGCGGTGAGGCAGTGATACGGAATGGCAAGGGACCCGGCCGCAAGCACTGGCGGCAAGACCCGACAGGCCGGACAGGCCCGGAACGGCCGGAAACGAACTGCCCGCCGTTTCCAGGGGAAGCACGGCGGGCAGTTTACCCTGTATGCGCCCCGGGCCGGCGTTTTTGCCGGCCTTCGGGGCGGCTCGGCGCGGGATCAGGCTCCGATCGGGCGCTGATCGGGCGCCATCACACCGGATAGGTGCCGGTTTGCGCCATCTGCATCAGGCGGGCGATCCGTTCCTCGGTGGCCGGGTGGGTCGAGAACAGGTTGGCGATGCCGCCACCGGAGAGCGGGTTCATGATCATCATCTGCGCGGTGGCGGGGTGTTGCTCCGCGGTCTGGAACGGAATGCCCTGGGCGTAGCGGTGGATCTTGTCCAGCGCCATCGCCAGCGCCTGCGGGTCGCCGCTGATGGTGGCGCCACCCCGGTCGGCCTCGAATTCGCGCGCGCGCGAGATGGCCATCTGGATCAGCGAGGCCGCCAGCGGCGCCAGGATCGCCACCGCGATGCTGGCGATGGGATTGCTACGGTTGCCGTTCTCGTCGCGCCCGCCGAAGAACATGGCGAAGTTCGCCAGCGCGGCGATGGCGCCGGCCATGGTGGCGGCAATGGTCGAAATCAGGATGTCGCGATGCTGCACATGGGCCAGCTCGTGCGCCATCACGCCGCGCAGCTCGCGCTCGGACAGCACGCGCAGGATGCCGGTGGTGGCCGCCACCGCGGCGTTCTCGGGGTTGCGGCCGGTGGCAAAGGCATTGGGCGCGTCCTCGTTGATCAGGTACACGCGCGGCATCGGCAATTGGGCGCGCTGCGCCAGCTCCTGCACCATGCCGTAGAACTGCGGTGCCGTGCTGGCATCGACCTCCTGCGCGTTATACATGCGCAGGACCATCTTGTCCGAGAACCAGTACGAGAAGAAATTCATGCCCAGCGCCATCACCAGCGCGAACATCATGCCGCTGCGGCCCCCGATCATGCCGCCGATGACGATGAACAGGGCCGTGATGGCCGCCATCAACATGAAGGTCTTGACCCAGTTGAACATTGCCTTGATCTCCGAAGAAGTCATTGCCGGCCGTGGTGCGCACGACCGGGCCGGCCAGTTCGCGCAAGCGCGGCGCGGTGATGTTTAGATGGGCGCCACAGGCGGAAATTCAACGGGTCGCTGCCTGAAAAACAGGCAGTGGCCCGGCCCTGGCTAGCGCTGCACCAGGGCCAGCCGGGCACCCAGGGCGATGAACGCCGCGCCGACAAAGCGATCCAGCCAGCACTTCAGGCGCGGCGCCTGCCCGACCTTGCGCGTCAGCGTGCCGGCCATCCAGGCCACCAGCCCGTTCCACAGCGTCGACATCAGCACCATCACCCCGCCCAGTGCCAGGAAGGCCGCGGCCTGGTGTCCCGCCTGCGGATCGACGAACTGCGGGAAGAAGGACACGAAGAACAGGATCACCTTCGGATTCAGCACATTGGTGAGGAAACCCTGCATGAACAGCGAGCGCAAGCCGCGCGAGCCCGGCGGCACGGTGGCGGCCGCCTCGGCGCGGCCTGGCGCCTGCCGTTGCCAGATCAGGCGCAGGCCCAGCCACACCAGGTAGGCGGCGCCGGCGAACTTGATGACGGTAAAGGCCGTGGCCGAGGCCGCCAGCAGCGCGGTCAGGCCAAAGGCGATGGCCACCGAGTGCACGCAGCAGCCGGCGCTGACGCCAAGTGCCGAAACCACGCCGGCCGCCCTGCCTTGCGCGACGCTGCGGCCGACGATATACGCCGTATCCGGGCCCGGCGTCACATTGAGCAGGAATACGGCGCCGACGAACAAGGGGAAGTCAGTAATGCCTAGCATCGGGGGCTCCTGGCGGCGAAAGCGGGTCGGGGTGCCTGGCGGACTATGCCGCGCCTTCGGGCAAGGCGCAGCGCGTGCCCGGCGGCAGCGGCATGCCTTGCAGGAACTGCTGCGCCGGCAGGCGGCGCCCGCCCGGCTTCTGCAGCTCGGTCACGCGCAGCGCGCCGTCGCCGCAGGCGATCACCACGCCGCCGGCGTCGGCCGCCAGCACCGTGCCCGGCGCCTCGCCCGCGCCCGCCGCGGGCAGCGCATCGGCCTGCCAGCACTTGATGACGGTCTGGCCGACCTGCAGCGTGGCGCCCGGGAACGGGTTGAAGGCGCGCACCTGCGCGGCCAGCGCCGTGGCGGGGCGGCGCAGGTCCAGCGGGGCTTCGTCCTTGCCGATCTTCTCGGCGTAGGTGACGCCCTCGGCGGGCTGCGGCGTGGCCGGCAGGCGCTCGCCGGCGGCCAGGCGGCGCAGCGCCTCCACCACCATGCGGCCGCCCAGCGCGGCCAGGGTGTCGTGCAGCGCGGCGGTGGTGTCGTGCGCAGAGATGGGCACGGCCTCCAGCGTCAGCATGTCGCCGGTGTCCAGGCCTTCGTCCATCTGCATGAGCGTGATGCCGGTCTGCGTGTCGCCGGCCTCGATGGCGCGGTGGATCGGCGCGGCGCCGCGCCAGCGCGGCAGCAGCGAGCCATGGATATTGAGGCAGCCCAGGCGCGGCAGCGCCAGCACCTCGGCCGGCAGGATCAGGCCGTAGGCGGCCACCACCATCACGTCCGGCGCGATCTGCGCCAGCGCATCGACGGCGGCGCCGGCTTCCTCGGGATACTTGCCGTGGCGACGCAGGGAACGCGGCTGCAGCACCGGCGCCAGGCCATGCTCCAGCGCGTACTGCTTGACCGGGCTGGCCTGCAACTGCAGGCCGCGCCCGGCGGGGCGGTCCGGCTGGCTGAGCACCGCCACCACCGGAAAGCCGGCCTCGTGGATGGCGGCCAGCGCCACCCGGGCGAATTCGGGCGTGCCGGCGAAGGCGACGCGCAGCGGCGCGGGCTGGCTGGCTGGTTGGGACACGTCTGACATGGAGCGCTCCGGCGTAAAGCGGCACCGGCCGCATCAGCGGCCGGCGAGGGAATCATCGGGAAGGCAATACGATAGCAGAGCGCGCCGGAGCGGCGAAGCCGCCGGCTGTTCTTGCGAGATTGCTTCGGCATTCAGGGCGAAGCGCAGCGGTTCTGGCCTGGCGCGTGGCCGCAGGCAGCACAAGCGGTACGACAAGGCCGCGCAATGGCGCCAGCACCGTTGCGCAGCCGCCCGGGCCTACATGCGGCTGCGTTCGCGCTTGTGCAGCTTGGACTTGATGCGCTGGACCTTCAGCGGCGACAGGTATTCCACGAAGACCTTGCCCTTGAGGTGGTCCATCTCGTGCTGGATGCACACGGCCAGCAGGTCGTCCGCGTCCAGCTCGAAGGTCTCGCCCTTCTCGTTCAGGGCGCGCACGCGCACGCGGTCCGGGCGTTCCACGCGGTCATAGACCTCGGGCACCGACAGGCAGCCTTCTTCCCACACCTTGCGGTTATCGCTGGCCCAGGTGATTTCCGGGTTGATGAAGACGCGCAGTTCGTCGCGGCTTTCGGAGATGTCGATCACCACCACCTGCTCGTGCACGTTCACCTGTGTCGCGGCCAGGCCGATGCCCGGCGCCTCGTACATGGTCTCGGCCATGTCATTTACCAGCTGGCGGATGCGGTCGTCCACCGCGGCAACCGGTTTTGCCACGATATGCAGGCGGGGATCGGGGTAGGTCAGGATATCGAGTTTGGCCATGATGCTGGGGCGCAACGCCCCCACTGCTCACACATGTGGCCCGCGTTGCGGCAACGGGTGTTTACATGCAGAATCGGGGCGCAAGTACAAAAATTCAAGGCGCGTCGCAGCAGGCGCGCTCTCCAGGGTCAATCCGGCTGTTCTGCCAGCCGGTTCGAGAAAATGCGCGATCTTACCAAAGAACACCAGGCGGCGCCGGGCCGCAGGACGTACGCGTTTGCCTGTTCAATGCTGTGTGCGGCTGGCATCACTGTCGCTACGGGGGCGATGGTCCAGGCTGCCGAACTGGTCGTCACCCCTGCCCAGCAGGCGCGGGCGTCGACCACGGCGCAGCAAGGCATACCCGCCGCCGACCTGGCCGCGAACGCGCCCACCCAATATGTGGTGCGCGGCGGCGATACGCTGTGGGGCATCTCCGGGCGCTTCCTGCGCCAGCCCTGGCGCTGGCCCGAACTGTGGGGCATGAACCGGCAGCAGATCCGCAACCCGCACCTCATCTATCCGGGCCAGGTCCTGTACCTGATCCAGCGTGACGGCCGGGCCTGGCTCTCGACCACGCCCGCGGCGGGCGACACGGTGCGCCTCACTCCGGCCGTGCGTTCCGAGGGCGGCCCCGACGGCGCCATTGCCAGCATCCCCGCCAAGGACATCGAGCCCTTCCTGATCCGCCCGCAGGTGGTCGACGAGGGCACGCTGCAGACGTCCGCGCGCATCATCGGCCTGCCCGAGTCGCGCGTGTACCTCGGCATGGGCGACACCGCCTACGCGCGCGGCATCTCCCCGCCCGAGGCCGTGGTCGGCAGCGACTGGCAGGCGTTCAAGCCGGTCAGGCCGATCAAGGATCCCGTCACCGGCCAAGTGCTGGCTTTCGAGGCAGAGTACCAGGGCAACGTGCGCATCTCGCGCCCGCCGGAAGGCTTCGAGGCCGTCACCACGCTCAAGGTCACCCAGGCCCAGCAGGAAATGGGCACGGGCACGCTATTGATGCCGCAACCCGCTCGCGAGGCCGTGCGCTATATCCCGCACGCACCGGATGCCCTGCTCGACGGCCGCATCGCGGCGGTCTACGGCGGCGTGCAGTTTGGCGGCGCCAAGCAGGTGGTGGTGCTCAACCTGGGCACCGCGGCCGGGCTCGAACCCGGCCATGTGGTGGCGCTGTCGCGCGCGGGCCTGGTGGTGCGCGACCGCACCGATGGCAACCGCCCGGTCCAGTTGCCCGATGAGCGCTACGGCCTGGCCTTCGTGTTCCGGGTCTTCCCTGGCGTTGCGTACGCCCTGGTCACCGACGCCTCGAATGCGATCGAGGTGGGCGACCACGTCACATCGCCGCGTTGAGCGCATGGCCAGCAGCCGGCCCGGGCGCGGCGCCGGCCGCCGTGCCTGACGCCGTGCCTGGCGCCGTGCCAGACGCCGCCGAGATCGCGGCCTGGCTGCGGCTGACCCAGGCGCCGGGTCTTGGCAAGGCCGGGGTGCGGCAGCTGCTGGCGGCCTTCGGGCTGCCGCAGCAGCTGTTCGCGCTGGACTTCGCCACCCTGTCCCGGGTCATACCCGCCAGGCAGGCCCGCGCCCTGCTGGCGGACCCCGACGCGGCCACGCTGGCGCTGATCGAGCGCACCGTGGCCTGGGCCGGCGAACCCGGCAACCATCTGCTGACTCTGGCCGATGCGGCCTACCCGCGCGCCTTGCTGGATCTGTCCGATCCGCCCCCCATGCTCTACGTGAAAGGCCGGCCCGAGGCGCTGGCCGGCCCGGCCGTGGCCATGGTGGGCGCGCGCAATGCCACCGTGCAGGGCGTGGAGGATGCGCGGCGCTTTGCCACCGTGCTGTCCCGGGCCGGGCTGACCGTGGTCTCGGGCATGGCGCTGGGCATCGATGGCGCCGCCCATGACGGCGCGCTCGCCGGCCCCGGCGGCACCGTGGCGGTGATCGGCACCGGCGCCGACCTGGTCTACCCGGCGCGCCACCGCGAGTTGGCCCACCGCATCGCAGCCGAAGGTGCGATCGTCAGCGAGTTTGCGCTTGGCGCGCCGGGACGCAGCCAGCATTTTCCCCAGCGCAACCGCATCATCGCTGCGCTGGCGCGTGGCGTGCTGGTGGTGGAGGCGGCGGCGCGCTCGGGCTCGCTGATCACGGCACGGCTTGCCGCCGAGCTCGGGCGCGAGGTCTACGCCATGCCCGGCTCGATCCACGCCCCCTTGTCCAAGGGTTGCCACCTGCTGATCCGGCAGGGAGCCAAGCTGGTCGAGACTGCGCAGGACGTGCTGGAGGAGCTCGGCATGGAAGCCGGCGGCGTGCCGCGCGTGGCGCCAGCGCAGGTGCCGCGGCTGGACGACCTGCTGGGTCAGGCGCTCACCCACGATCCGGTCACGCTGGACGCGCTGTGCGCGCGCTGCGCCCTGCCGCCCGAGCAGCTGGCGGCCACCCTGCTGGCGCTGGAGCTGGAGGGCGCGGTGGAGCGCCTGCCCGGCAACGTTTACCGGCGCATCGGGTGAGCGCGCCGAACGGTTTTCCCGCCGCCCGCTACAATCAAACGATTCCCGTGCCTGAAAAGGCTCATGTTTATTCCGCCATGACCGTTTACTTTCCGGAGCACAATGCGGGCGAGATCGCCCAGGCGCTGGCAGCGCGTCCGCAAGGCCGCCTGGTGGCCTGCCTGTGCGCCGAGTGGTGTGGCACCTGCAAGGACTACCTGGAGGCGCTGCGGCGGCTGGCGGCGCGTTTCCCGCAAGACTGCTTTGTCTGGATCGATATCGAGACCCACGCCGACCGGCTTGGCGACCTCGACATCGAGAATTTCCCGACCGTGCTGGTACAGCCTGCGGCCGGTGGCGCGCCGCAGTTCTACGGCACGTTGCTGCCGCATATCGAAGTGCTCGAACGCATGCTGGCGCGCGGCGCCGCCATGCGGCTTGCAGCCGGCACGGAGCTCCCGGAGGTGCTCGAGTGGCTGCAGGCCGGAGACAGCAACGCCTAGCCGGCGGGGCGGGCCGGATGGCACCGCCCGGGGGCAGCGACGCACGGGCCAGCTTGCACCGCCGTCGAAACCGCGCTTATTATTGGCGCCTCAAAGCCCAGGCTCGCTGTTTACATATAGTGCATAGCCTTCAGTGGCAATAATTCGCAGGCCGCCAGTGAGCGGCCAGCAAGGACCCGATCCATGTCAAAAGCCCTCATCATCGCGGAAAAGCCATCGGTTGCGGCCGATATCGCCCGTGCCCTCGGGGGCTTTACCAAGCATGACGAATACTTCGAAAGCGACGAATACGTCCTTTCGTCGGCCGTCGGCCACCTGGTTGAGATTGCCGCCCCGGACGAATACGAGGTCAAGCGGGGCAAGTGGAGCTTCGCCAACCTGCCGGTGATCCCGCCCCACTTCGACCTGCGCCCGATCGCCAAGACCGAGTCGCGCCTCAAGGTGCTGAACCGCCTCATCAAGCGCAAGGACGTCACCGGGCTGGTGAACGCCTGCGACGCGGGGCGCGAGGGCGAACTGATCTTCCGCCTGATCCAGCAGCAGGCCAAGGCCCGCCAGCCGGTGCAGCGCCTGTGGCTGCAGTCGATGACGCCGCAGGCCATCCGCGACGGTTTCGCCCGCCTGCGCGACGACGCCGACATGCTGCCGCTGGCCGATGCCGCGCGCTGCCGCTCCGAGGCCGACTGGCTGGTGGGCATCAACGGCACGCGCGCCATGACGGCCTTCAACAGCAAGGGCGGCGGCTTCTTCCTGACCACCGTGGGCCGGGTGCAGACCCCGACGCTGTCGATCGTGGTGGAGCGCGAGGAGAAGATCAAGAAGTTCGTCCCGCGCGACTACTGGGAAGTGCGCGCCGAGTTCATCGCCGCCGCGGGCCTGTATGAAGGCCGCTGGTTCGATCCCAAGTTCAAGAAGAACGAGTTCGATCCCGAGGCGCGCGAATCGCGCCTGTGGAGCGAGGCCGAGGCCAAGAGCATCGTGGTGGCCTGCCGCGACAAGACCGGCACCGTCACCGAGGAATCCAAGCCCTCCACGCAGCAGTCGCCGGCCCTGTTCGACCTGACCACGCTGCAGCGCGAGGCCAACTCCCGCTTTGGCTTCTCGGCCAAGAACACGCTCGGCCTGGCGCAGGCGCTGTACGAAAAGCACAAGGTGCTGACCTACCCGCGTACCGACGCGCGCGCGCTGCCCGAGGACTACCTGGACACGGTCAAGCAGACCATGGACATGCTGGCCGACAGCTCGCCGAACTACCTGCCGCATGCCAAGAAGGTGCTGGCCAGCGGCTGGATCAAGCCGAACAAGAAGATCTTCGACAACAGCAAGATCAGCGACCACTTCGCCATCATCCCGACGCTGCAGGCGCCGAAGAACCTGTCGGAGCCGGAGCAGAAGCTGTACGACCTGGTGGTGCGCCGCTTCCTGGCAGTGTTCTTCCCGGCGGCCGAGTTCCTGGTCACCACGCGCGTCACCGAGGTGGCGGGCCATCATTTCAAGACCGAGGGCAAGGTGCTGGTCAACCCGGGCTGGCTCGTGGTCTACGGCCGCGAGTCCCAGGGCGACGAGTCCAACCTGGTGGCGGTGGCCAAGGACGAGCGGGTCAAGGTCGACAAGGTCGATTCGGTCGGCCTGACCACCAAGCCGCCCGCCCGCTATAACGAAGCCACGCTGCTGTCCGCCATGGAAGGCGCTGGCAAGCTGGTGGACGACGACGCGCTGCGCGAGGCCATGGCCGGCAAGGGCCTGGGTACGCCAGCCACGCGCGCGGCCATCATCGAAGGCCTGCTCGCCGAGAAATACCTGGTGCGCGAAGGCCGCGAACTGATTCCCACCGCCAAGGCCTTCCAGCTGATGACGCTACTGCGCGGCCTGGGCGTGCTGGAGCTGACCCAGGCCGAGCTGACCGGCGAATGGGAGCACAAGCTGTCGCAGATCGAACGCGGCGGCCTGAAGCGCGACGAGTTCATGCGCGAGATCGCGCAGATGACGCAGCAGATCGTCAAGCGTGCCAAGGAATACGACAGCGACACCATCCCGGGCGACTACGCCACGCTGGCCACGCCGTGCCCGCAGTGCGGCAGCCAGGTCAAGGAGAACTACCGCCGCTTTGCCTGCACGGCTTGCGAGTTCTCCATCAGCAAGATCCCGGGCGGGCGCCAGTTCGAGATCGACGAGGTGGAAGAACTGCTGCTGAAGAAGGAAATCGGTCCGCTGCAAGGCTTCCGCAGCAAGATGGGCCGGCCCTTCGCCGCCATTCTGAAGCTGGGCCGCGACGACGAAGGCCATTACAAGATGGAATTCGACTTCGGCCAGAACGACGACGACAACGACGGCGAGCCGGTGGATTTCACCGGCCAGGAATCGGTCGGCGCCTGTCCCAAGTGCGCCGGCGCTGTGTACGAGCACGGCATGAAGTACGTGTGCGAGAACGCCGTGGCCAGCCCGAAGACCTGCGATTTCACCACCGGCAAGATCATCCTGCAGCAGGAGATCTCGCGCGAGCAGATCGGCAAGCTGCTGGGCGCGGGCCGCACCGACCTGCTGACCGGCTTCAAGTCCTCGCGCACCGGGCGCAACTTCAAGGCCTACCTGGCCAAGCAGCCGGACGGCAAGATCGGCTTCGAGTTCGAGGCACGCGAACCCAAGGCGGGCGCGAAGGGCGCGGCGGCGAAGACGGCTGCCGCCAAGAGCGGCGGCGACGAAGCACAGGCCGAGGAAAAGGCCGGCAAGGCGCCGGCCAAGGCCGCCACCAAGACGGCGGCCAAGGCACCGGCAAAGAAGGCGCCCGCGGCCAAGAAGGCCGCTGCCAAGGCGCCAGCTGCCAAGCGCGCCACCGGCAAGTCGCGCACCGGCGACGAAGCCACGGCCGACGCCGAGGAGTAAGTCCGCGGCGCGGGCGGTGCCAATGTGGCGCCGCCCGCGCCAACCGCACCGGGCTGGCTAGACCTGGTGCTTGCTGCGCTCCATGCCATCCGCCAGCAGAAAATCGATAAAAGCGCGCACCTTGGTCGGCAGGAACTTGCGGCTGGGGTAGACCACGCTGACGTCGCGCCGTGGCAACTGGTACTGCGGCAGGATGTGCGTCAGCCTTCCGGACTCGATATTGGGCCGCGCCAGGTAGGACGACAGCATGGCCACGCCCATGTCGGCCAGGGCCGCCTGGTGCGCCAGTTCCGCATTGCTGCACAGCAGGCTGGGCCGGATCGGCACCGTCACTTCGCCCTCGGGCCCCGACAGCGTCCACTCATGCTCCGCCGTGGGCAGGCGCATCGCAATGCAGCGGTGATGGCTGAGTTCGTGCGCGTGGCGCAGCGGCGCGTGCTGGCGCAGGTAGCCCGGCGAGGCGCACAGGATGATCTCGGCGGAAATCAGGGGACGCGCCACCAGGTGCGAGCCTAGCCCCAGGTCCGACAGCACCACGCCTACGTCGCGGCCTTCTTCCACGATATCGACAATGCGGTCGGACAACTGCACGTCGAACACCACATCCGGGTACATGGCCTGGAAACGGGCCAGCGCTTCCGGCAGCAGGTGCAGGCCGAACATCACCGGGGCCACCAGCCGCAGCGTGCCTGACAGCGACTGGCTGCGCGCCGTTACCACCGATTCGGCCTCTTCCACGTCCTCCAGGATCTGCTGGCAACGCTGCAGATAGGTCTCTCCGGCGTCCGTGAGCGACAAGCTACGGGTCGTGCGGTTGAGCAGCCGGGTGCCCAGATGGCTCTCCAGGTCGGCCACGTAGCGCGTCACCACGGCATTGGACATTTCCAGTTGCTGCGCTGCACGTGCAAAGCTGCCCAGCTCCACTACTTTGGAAAAGACGCGCATCGATTGCAGCCGGTCCATGACATAGTCTCCAGTCTTGCTCGTGAACTCTTACGGATTGTGGGCTATTTATTGCGAAAACTAGAACTAATCATTGTCCGCAACAATATTTATTCATATGAGGGAAATGCCTAATATCGAGCCATCGGATGCCGCATTGCAGCGAAGCTGCTGAAAAAAAGAGCCGGTGTCCTCGCCAGTGGAAAGGAACCATCATGAAGACCCAACGTTTTGCCCTGATCGCCGCTGCCGCCACGCTCGCCGCCACCCTGTCGGCCGCGCCCGCGTTTGCCAAGAGCGGCAAGTTCGATGTGTTCGCCGATGGCGCCCGCATCACCCAGACTTCGGTGTACAGCAACGGTGGCAAGACCGGCAAGTTCGACAGCTTCACCGATGGCGCCCGCGCCGGTAAGTTCGACCCGTTCACCGACGGTGCCAAGGTCGGCAAGTTCGACCCGTACACCGACGGCGCCAAGGGCGGCAAGTTCGACGTCTTCACCGACGGCGCCGCTGCCCTGTAAGGCAGCCTGCCCGTTGGCCGGGGCCGCCCGTGGCGGCCCCGCCCCATTCGGCTGATCTCCACAGGCCGGTGGGGAGGGAGCGCAAGCGCTCTCCCCGCATCTAACGGAGAACACGCCCGTACCGCGCCGGTACGGGCGTGTTTGTTTTTGGGCTCCACACCGGGGCTCCACCCCGGGGCTCCGCATTGAGGGTCCGCAAAACCGGTTCCGCAAACCCGGTCCCGCATCGCGCCGGCGAAGCGGCATGAACGTGATCCATGATACCCCCGGCATGGCCCGCATTCGTGCACCGCTTCCCCGTGCCTGGTCGAGCGCCCACCCGGGCCAATGAAAAACGGGCCCCTCGGGGCCCGTTTTGCTGCTGATCGTCCGATCCTGCCGATCAGTCGTCGTGGTGGTGATGCTTGTGCTTGCGCTTGTAGCCGCCACGATAGCCGCCACGATAGCCGCGGCCGCGGTCATCGTCGTAGGAATTGCTGCGCGACACATTGCCGCCCAGCGCCGCGCCCGCGCCGCCGCCCACGGCCGCGCCCAGCAGGCCGCCGGTGCGCCCGCCCATGGCATTGCCGG
>NZ_JBFTLQ010000038.1:39468-108338 GCF_056396525.1 Cupriavidus sp. 05T41 | reverse complement strand
CATGTCGGTGACGCCGTTGGCGGCGAGGGTTTCGACAAAGGCTTCCRAGGGGGTCATGGCCTGCGGGCCGGTGGTGGCKGGGGCGTCGGTGGTGGCCTGGCGCAGGGATTCGGGGAGGTGTTCGCTCATKGTGGTGGGTCTCCGGGCTTCGATCTCAAAACGGAACCAAACGTTCCGAAAAGTGTTTGTGAGTCGAATGTAGGATGAGACCGAGCGATGGTCAACATGAAATTCAAATAAACGGAACGATTTGTATCTTAAAGTGAACCAAATCTGGTMGTGGACCCACAGTTACCCCCGGCTGGCTCTAACCGCAACGGGGCACGCTTCCTACCATAGGGCTACACCGCGCTTGGAGCGGACCGAGGCGATCCCGCCGGCAGAACGGGACGCCACCAGAACGAGAGGACGCAAAGACGTCCCAACCAGACGGAGACACGGCATGCCTCATGCTTATTACCTCTTCCTCCTCGAGCAGGCACCGCCCCGGTGCCACGCCCCTGTTGCCGGCACTCGCGCAGCACGCCAGACGGCACTGCACGCCGGCACGCAACCCAGTCAATCTTGAGGAGGTTCATCATGCGTTGGATCAAGCAGCTTGCAGCAAGCGTAGTGCTGGCGGCCGTCGTCGCCCCGGGCGCCTATGCGCAGAGCAGGGAAGTCGTGATCGCCTACCAGGACATGGTGGTGCCATGGCGCTATGCGCAGGACATGAAGGAAGTCGAGAAGCAGACCGGCTACAAGGTTTCGTTCCGCCAGTTCGGCGGTGGCGGCGACGTGATCCGGGCGATGGCTTCCGGCCAGATCGCCATCGGCGAAGCCGGTACCTCGCCGATTGCCTCGGCGCTGTCGCAAGGGCTGGACGTGGAACTGTTCTGGATCCTTGACGACATCAATGCGGCCGAAGCCATGGTGGCGCGCAACGGCAGCAATATCAACAGCGTGGCCGACCTCAAGGGCAAGCGGGTGGGCGTGCCCTTCGTCTCCACCACGCACTACCACACGCTGGTGGCGCTGGAGCAGGCCAGGATCAATCCGCGCGACGTCAAGATCATGAACATGCGCCCGCCCGAAGTGGCGGCGGCCTGGGAGCGCGGCGACATCGATGCCACCTTTATCTGGGATCCGGTGCTGGCCAAGCTCAAGCAGTCGGGCAAGGTGCTGGTGACGTCGGGCAAGATCGCCAGCGAGACCGGCAAGGCCACCTTCGACGGCATGATCGCCAACAAGAAGTTCGCGCGCGAGAACCCCGAGTTCATGGTCAAGTTCGTCAAGATCCTGGCCGCGGCGGACGAAAAATACCGGCAGGACAAGGCCGGCTGGAGTGCCGACTCTCCCATGGTGAAGGCTGTCGCCAAGGTATCGGGCGCCAAGGCTGAAGCGGTGCCGGCCAGCATGGCGCTGTACAACTTCCCCACGCTCGACGAGCAGGCCTCGCCGCGCTGGCTGGGTGGCGGCGCGGCCAAGGCGCTGCAGTCCGCGGCGCAATTCCTCAAGGAACAGGGCACCATCCAGACCGTGTTGCCGGACTATGGCCCGGGCGTGAATGCCGAGTGGGTGCGGCGCGCGCTGGCCAAGACGCCGGCCTGATCTGCGCGCGCCGCATGGCGCGATGAAGGACGGTTGCCGCGGCGCGGGCGATGCCCGCCGCGCGGCCTCGACACACTCTCTTCGGAAGTTTGCAGCTATGGCCAAACTCGAAATCGACAACCTCAGCGTGAACTACGGCGGCCGCGGCGGCGCCGAGACGCTGGCCCTGTCGCAGGTCAATCTCACCATGGAGCGCGGCGACTTCGTGGTCGCGCTGGGCGCCTCCGGGTGCGGCAAGACGACCCTGCTGTCGTGCATTGCCGGTTTCATGCAGCCCTCGGAAGGCGAGATCCGCCTCGACGGCAGATCCGTGCACGGCCCCGGTGCCGAGCGTGGCGTGGTGTTCCAGAAGCATGCACTGATGCCCTGGCTCAATGTGCTGGACAACGTGGCGCTGGGCCTGCGCCTGCGCGGCGTGCCGCGTGCCGAGCGCCTGCGCATCGCGCAGGAGAAGCTGGCGCTGGTGGGACTGGAGAAGGTGGCGGCCAAGCCGGTCTACCAGCTGTCCGGCGGCATGCAGCAGCGCGTGGGCATTGCCCGCACGCTGGCCAACGATCCCGCGGTGATGCTGATGGACGAGCCGCTCGGCGCGCTGGATGCGCTCACCCGCGAATCGATCCAGGCGCTGATCCTCAAGCTGTGGGCGGCCGAGCAGAAGATCGTTTTCTTCATCACCCACAGCGTGGAGGAAGCGCTCTTCCTGGCCACCCGCCTGATCGTGATGACGCCGTCGCCGGGACGCATCGCGCATACCTACGAGATGCCGTTCGCGCGCCGCTACATTGCCTGCGGCGATGCACGCGAGGTGAAGTCCGACCCGGAGTTCATCCGCTATCGCGAAGAAATCGTCAACCTGATCCATGCCACGCCCTGAGGAGCCCGCCATGTCCGCTTCCGTTCAACGACTCGACCCTGCGCCGGGCGCCGGTGCCGTGGCCGCCGCGCCCGCCGCGCGCCGCATGAAGGCCGTCTCCGGCTATCGCCTGCCCGGCGAAGGCAGCAGTTCGCGCATCTCCACCATCACCGTGGCGTCGCTGCTGGCGCTGTGGTGGATCGCCAGCCACCTGCGCTGGCTGCCGCCACTGTTCCTGCCCACGCCGGAATCCATCATCAACGCGTTTATCGATGCCTGGAACGGCAATGTGCAAGGCGGCCTGCCGCTGACCGAGCATTTCCGCGCCAGCATGGTGCGCGTGTTCGGCGCCTTCGCGCTGGCCACCGTGACGGCGGTGCCGATCGGCGTGATGATGGGCGTGTCGCGCATCGCCCGCGGCGTGTTCGATCCGCCCATCGAGTTCTACCGTCCGCTGCCGCCGCTGGCCTACCTGCCGCTGATCGTGATCTGGTTCGGCATCGACGAAACCTCCAAGATCCTGCTGATCTTCCTGGCCTGCTTCGCGCCGMTGGCCATGTCGGCGCAGGCCGGCGTGCGCTCGGTCACCATCGAGCAGATCAACGCGGCGTATTCGATGGGGGCCAACCCGTGGCAGGTGATCCGCCATGTGGTGATCCCGGCCGCGCTGCCGGACATCCTGACGGGCATGCGCATCGCCATCGGCTTCGGCTGGACCACGCTGGTCGCCGCCGAGATGGTGGCCGCCACGGCGGGGCTGGGGCAGATGGTACTGAATGCGTMGAACTTCCTGCGCACCGACGTGGTGATCATGGGTATCGGGCTGATCGGCCTGATCGCCTATACCTTCGACCTGCTGATGCGCAAGATGGAGACGTGGCTGGTGCCGTGGAAGGGGAGGATGTAAGGGTCGAGGGTTGCCGGTTGCCGGGCGGTGGCATGCTCCGCCCGGTTTCTGTTTATGCAATGACCTTGGGCAAACCGACGCGTAGCATTCCCGTGTCCAGCGGCGTCGGTTATCCCGGCAGTACATACTTATAGCCCGGCGTCTGTGCCGAAGTCCGATGGTCTGTGTTCAGGATCACGACCMGATGATCACGACCCCACACATCAAGAAAATGGTAGATGCTTTCTAATTCATCCTCGTGGATCTCTTCCAACGCCTCGTCCAAGATCAGCGTACCCCCGGCTCGCCATTGGTGATTCTCAAGAAGCTCACGAAGAACTGCGTCTGCTCGTCGTCCCTGACCAATCTCGGTCATCTCGCGTCTGCCAAAAAATGCGACGGTGCGCCCCCAGCGATGTAACGCCCAAAACAATTCGGTCAACAGGGTCGTCTTCCCGCATCCCGACCGGCCTAATACCCAGTTGACTCCAAAATTGAAGTTCACCTCTGGATAACGGATTCCTGTCAGGGGGGAGTGCGCTTCGGCGAGCCGGATTCCCTGCTCACCCTCTTCAAGGCTCACCCAAGGAATACGGTTTACCAGCGGCAAGTTGGAAACTGCGTGAAAAGATGATGCCGTGCTTAGCAGGCCGGAACCGGCCACAAAGAGGCGGATGGACTCCCGGTCTACGGCAAGGAGCGCGGACAGAAGGAACGCAGCAAGCGAGGCTTCCACCTTCGCGAGCAGCAAAGAGCTGAGGCACAGCATCAGCAGGATATGGAAGGTCCCCTCGAGTAGGAGCGCCAGCTCCACCTTCTTTAGATAGAGCCGTACCTTGGCTTCGGTCCAACGTTGGAGCGATGGCAACGCCAGCACGGCTCTCATCCGCCTAGTTCGCGTAGTCTGGCCCAGTCTAGCTGTCGCCAGGTCGAATGACGCCCAATCGCGAATAGTGAGCACAAATGTCCGACTCGCCTCCAGCATTTTTTCTCTTGCCAACACAATTCCACGGTAGTTCCTGGAGTAAAAAAACCAAACCAGGATTACAAAACCAGCTATGAAACCAATACCCAAAGCGCCCGCCGCGAAAACCAGTGACATAGCGAAAAGCGAAAACACAGCAAGAGCCCAAGTAAAGTCGTGAAGGTAGTACGAGAAGCCCTCTTGTGCAACGTCGAGGTCGACGGGAACTCTCCTCTCGATMTCTATGTTTGGCGACGACGATCGGAAGATCGAAAGGGAAAGGCTCTTGAAGGTTTTACGCCTGACATGATGCTCAAGTGCCATCCCACCAAGTATCGTGAGCGAGAAAGCTCCCATGGCTGACCAGATGGCTTCACGTGTCAACGAACCATGGCTTCCAATAAKGCGTGCCACATTCGCATCGAGATAGGCGGCGAGGATAAAKACAGGAAAGTACCAGCGCACAAAACGCGGAATAACCGGGGCTTTGCCGCTTCTATCTGGCGACTGAGCTTCCCTTAGGGGCGGGTCTAAATGACTCCGAGGCTCTGAAAGTTCAGAATATCCATCACGTGAAATTCCATCCGCACCGCATACCCTKAGCGCCMCTTCAGTTACAAGCTGATCMAACAGCGTTTTGGCTTTCATTCTATTTGGCAGATCGAGTGAAATTAGCTGGGTTGACAGGMTCAGCGGCACATCTCGATCTACTGCGCAACACACGGATCGGATCAGGAGCAATCTTTGCTTTTGGCCCTCCGACAGTTCGTCAGGCGCTAGCAATTTCTCAAAGGGCGTTGGAAGTTCTCCCAGGCCAAGCTCGCCCMACATCCCGAGCCGACGAAGAAGCCGGCATCGTAGTGGACCCCGGCCCAACAGATTCACGTACAGCGGCGCCGCCCAGATGGTGTCCTTGCCGTCGAAGGTAACGCATGATGAATTCCCTACCGGAATCCGGCTACACGTCGCATCGATATGCGCTTGAGCGCTCTTAAGTGCTTTCCACGCCTGCACCTCGCGCGGAATTGCGAGAAGTGCCGCGAACAGCGGCATCGAGACCCAGAACACCGTTACACCTGCCTCACCGAGTGACATCCCAGGAACGACACCAATTGCTCCAATCGCGGCCAAGGGAAGAATTCTCAGTAGTATTCCCAAGTAGGTCTCGGAAATCTTTGCGCCTGAGTCGAGTGCTCGCCAAAGACGCTCCTGCCTACTCAGAGCATCAAAGCGCGCGGCGCTCGCCTGTTTCATTTCATCGAGCCCCAGTACTCCGAGTCTCCTGGCGATAAGTGTGTTGAACTCTGCGTTCCGGCTTGTAACCGTTTCATTGACGCGCAACAAGGCGTAGACGCTAATCCATTGCAGTACAAATACCATCCCGCTTACCAGAGCCACGCCAATCAAAACACCTAACGCTTGCAAATTAAAAAATGATCCTATTATCGCCAGCGTGGCAACTATTGCTATAAAATTCCCGACAAGATCCTCCCTTGCCAGTGCAAAATCCAACCGCTGTTGAAGGAATCTGTATAGGGTCCTCGCCTGATCCCCGTCGTCGTATTTGTGCACTCTGGCGCAATGCTGGAGATGATCGCTAGCCATGGTGATGGAACTGGCAACCAAGCGAGCGAGGACCCGGCCGAGAAAGATACGAACCAATCCCAGGATGGAGATCAATATCAAAGCGCGCGGGCTTGGATCGCGAAGCATGAGAGCAACTACAAAAAAAAGAGCGTACTGGGCCGCGAAGCTAGCGCACTTCAACGCGCAGTAGAACAGTGAGAAGGGCTGTAGCGAGAATCGGGAAGGGGCGCGCGGCGAGTTCAAGATGATGTCTTGGCATAGGTGTCGAAGGCGCGGTTTAACTTGTACTCGCGCAGGTCTGCAACGTGCTCGGTGAGGGTGGTCGCACGCCGATCAAAAAATCGGGCGACTACGCCAAGTTCAACCCTGATGGGGACAAGTTCCGTGCCGTCTTGAGTTTCACGCCAACGAGATTCGCCATAATGTCGTGTCGAGGCTGCCTTGGTGGGTAGGATCACCAGCCAAGTTGGCGGGTGAGAACCTTCGGCCGCCAACCGCCGGATTCAAGTATTGAAATTAATAATTGGTTGATAAATAGGGTTAACCATTGTTATTAAGGTTTGGATGATAAAATCTGAAATTTCCGAATTGAKATTTATGGCGTAAAAAATTTCTAAATAGAAAATCTKAAATTTCTCAACTTAACTCAATGAAATATGATTGGAGATAGAAGGCATGCGCGGGTAACCCATTGATTCCACCTGGAATTCAGGTTGAAGTACCTTATTGGGTGCGTTKCGATCGYGCAACGTTGCACTACGCGGGCGCCCACCGAGCGAGAATTTTCCGCCGCTCGCCAATTGAAACMAGTGGCTAACRCACCGCTTACTCGGCAGCAAGCCCTCGTMGCGGGAAAACGCCTAAGGGTCCATTGGACTACCGTCTACCGCCTTCGACGCCGCTTCCACAACGACCCAGTGGCGAGTGCCCTGAGGCGTTCGCGGCGAGGCCCAAATTCGGGTCGGAGACCACCCCGACAGCGCGGCGGCGACCCAGTCTTGCGACGACAGGCAAGGGGGCGTTTAATTACCTGGAGGACGTCCAGGGAGCATCTATGGCGCGCTGCACAAATTGTGAGCTCGAGAATGCCGTTGGCGMCAGTTTTTGTGAGCAGTGCGGCAACCGGCTCCCGCGTCTCTGCGTGCGCTGTGGCCACGAAATGAATCCGACGGCGCGCTTCTGCAGTGCTTGCGGCGAGCCCGTCAGTGAATTGCCGCAACCCGCCGCCGCCGCCCCCGTTCATTACACGCCACCGCATCTGGCCGAGCGTATCCGGGCCGAGCAGGCGGCGCTGGAAGCCCGGGGAGATACCGCTGGCGAACGCAAGACAATCACCGTCCTGTTTGCCGATATGGCGGGCTCGACCACCCTGATCCACGACCTGGACCCGGAAGAGGCCCATCACCTGATCACCCCCGTCATCGAGCTGATGATGGAGGCCGTGCATTACTACGAGGGGTACGTGGCCAAGTCATTGGGCGACGGCATTCTCGCGCTGTTCGGCGCACCGATCGCGCATGAGGACCATACCCAGCGCGCATTGTTCGCGGCGCTGCGCATGCAGGAGGCGATGCGCCGGCACAGCGACCGGCTCCGGCTGGAGCAGGGCATCTCGCTGCAGATCCGGGTGGGCGTCCACACGGGCGAGGTGGTCGTGCGCTCGATCCGCAAGGACGACCTGCACACTGACTATGATCCGGTGGGGCACACGATCCACATTGCCGCGCGGATTGAAACAATGGCTGCGCCCACATCCATTCTCGTCAGCGAATCCACCCACAAGCTCGCCGAAGGGTATTTCGAGTTCAAGGCGCTGGGAGAGGCCCTGGTCAAAGGCATCCCCAAACCGCTCGTGGTCTACGAGGTGCTGGGTCTCGGGGCGTTGCGCACGCGCCTGCAGGTGGCGGCTCACCGCGGCCTGGMTCGCTTCGTCGGCCGCGAAGCCGAACTGGAGGCGCTGCACCTGGCGCTGGACCAGTCCGTGGCCGGGCACGGGCAGATCGTCGCGGTGGTGGGGGAGGCCGGCGTCGGCAAGTCGCGCCTGTTCCACGAGTTCAAGGCGCGCTCGCAGAGCGGATCCCTGGTGCTGGAGACTTTTTCGGTCTCGCATGGCAAAGCCTTTGCCTATCTGCCCCTGATCGAGCTCCTGAAGAACTACTTTCAGATCACCGCCCAGGACGACAAGCGGCGATGCCACGAGAAGGTCACGGGCAAGGTCCTCACGCTGGAGCGCAGCCTCGAGGACCTCATGCCCTATCTGCTCTATCTGCTGGGTATCGTCGGGCCCGGCTCGGCGCTGGCGGACATGGGCGCAGACCTTCGGCGCGAGCGCACGTTCGAGGCGATCACGCGCCTGCTGGAGCGAGAAAGCCGGAATCAGCCCATTGAGCTGCTGTTCGAAGACCTGCAATGGCTGGATAACGAGACAGAAGCCTTTCTCGCTTACCTCGTCGAGCGGGCGGCGGATGCCCGGATTCTCCTCCTTGTGAACTACCGCGCCGAGTACCAGCCCGCCTGGGTCAGGCARGACAATTGCACGGAATTGCGGCTCGCCCCGCTTGGTCCTGCCGAGGCGCAAGGCCTGCTCGGCGGCTTGCTGGGMGATGACCCCGGTCTCGGGCCGCTCAGGCAGCTCATCCTGGAAAAAACCGAGGGCAACCCCTTCTTCATGGAGGAGGTCGTCCAGACCCTCGCCGAGGAAAAGGCGCTGCTCGGTGAGCCCGGCCGGTACCGCATCGAGAAGACCCCGGCCGCGCTGCATATTCCGACCACGGTACAGGGCGTGCTCGCGGCGCGCATGGATCGGCTGCCATCCGCGCAGAAGGAACTGTTGCAGACCCTGGCCGTGATCGGCAAGGCATTCCCGTTGAGCCTGATCCGGCAGGTCACCGGGCAGCCGGAAGACCGCCTGTATCCGTTGTTGGCCGGTCTGCAGGCCGGAGAGTTTATCTACGGGCAACCCGCCTTTCCGGAGGTGGAGTATGCGTTCAGGCACGCGCTGACTCAGGAGGTCGCGGGCAACTCCCTGCTCTCGGAACAGCGCTGCGCATTGCATGAACGCACGGGGCGGGCCATCGAGGCCCTCTTCCGTCAGCAGTTGAAAGGCCACTGCAGCGAACTGGCCCATCACTACAGTCACAGCGGCAACATCCCCAAGGCGGTGGAGTACCTGCATTGTGCCGGGCGTCAGGCCGTTGAGCGTTCGGCGCATCTMGATGCCATCCGTCACCTGAGTACGGCCCTGGAACTGCTCGAGCGCCTGCCCGACACGCCGGAGCGCGCAGGCCAGGAGCTTGCATTGCGCGTCACGCTGGGGCCCGCCCTGATTGCCGCGAGAGGTTATGCCTCGCCGGAGGTGGAGGCCACCTATACCCGGGCGCTGACCTTGTGCGAACTCGCTGGCAACACCCCTCAGCGCTTCGAGGTGAAGTTGGGAATGCGCGCTTTCTATTCGCTTCGTGCGCAGCACGAAACCGCGTATGTGCTAGGGGAGGCGCTGCTCAGGTTTGCCGAGGATGCGCAAGATACGGCGTTGCTCGGACAGGCGCACGTTGCGCTGGGAGGCACTTCACTATACCTGGGCGAGTTCCACGAGGCGCGGGCGCACCTGGAGCGTGGGCTTGCCCACTATGAACCTGAGTCGATCGCCCCTGGCGCACTGTTCGGTCAGGATTACGGGGTCCGTGGCCGCAGCCTCCTGGCATGGGTCTTATGGCATCTTGGCCTGCCGGCGCAAGCCAGCCAGGCCACCCAGGATGCACTGACCCTGGCCCGGAAGATTACGCATCCTTTCAGCCTCGCGCTCGGCCTGGCCTTTGCGGCCGAGCTGCATCAGTACCGGCGCGACGTACAACTGACCAKGGAGTGCGCCGAAGCCGCCATCACGCTCTCGACCGAGCACGGGTTTCCCTTCTGGCTCGCATGGGGCACCATCCTGCGGGGTTGGGCGTTGGCCGAACAGGGGAGCCGTGAAGAGGGCATCGTCCAGATCCGCCGTGGCCTGGCCGCCTACCAGGCCACGGGGGCCGAGCTGGGCCGGCCTTATTTCCTGGCCCTGCTGGCCCAGGTCTACGAGGACGCCGGACAAACCGAGGCCGGACTCGACGTGCTGGCCGACGGGCTCTCCATGATCGGCAATACGCGGGAACGCCACTACGAAGCGGAACTGCATCGGCTCCAGGGGGAATTGCTTCTCCATCGGCCGGGCGGGTCCGCCGACCCTGAAGCGGCGGAAGCGTGTTTTCATCGGGCCATCGCGATTGCCCGGCAGCAAGGCGGGAAGTCGCTTGAGCTGCGCGCGGCGCTGAGCCTCGCCCGGCTATGGGAACACCAGGACAAGGCGGAAGCCGCGCGGCAGACGCTGGCCGGGATTCACGCGTCCTTCACGGAAGGGTTCGACACCGCCGACTGGCAGCAGGCCAAGGCCCTGCTGGATGCCGCGATCGAAGGCCGGATGTAAGTCCGCAATCTTTATTCTGTTTGAATCACCCGTTCTCTACCTGGCAAACGGCGGCGTCCATGCAGGCTGCTCAGAAAGTAGCGGCCAGCTCCCTGGCCGTTTCCTGCAGGCGTGGCACGAACTCCAGCGAGCGCGACAGCGGCGAGCGGGCCGTGGGTGCATGCACCGCCAGCGCCGCAACCACATGTCCGCGCTCGTCGCGCACCGGCACCGCCACGCAGGAAATGCCAGCGACGAATTCCTCGTTGTCCACGCCGAGCTGCTTGTGCGCGCTGCGGTCCAGCTCGGCTTCGAGCAGTTCCACGTCGGTGATGGTGTTGGGCGTGAAGCGCTCCAGCGGCAGTTGCCGCACCAGCGCCGCGCGTTGCTCGCGCGGCAGCAGCGACAGCAGCAGCTTGCCGCTGGCCGAGCAGTGCAGCGGCACGCGCGAGCCCGGCTTCAGGTCCAGCCGCAGCGGCCACGGCGCTTCCATGCGATCCAGGTACAGCACCGAGGTTTCGTGCAGCATGGTCAGGTTGACCGTCTCGCCKATGTCCGCCACCAGTCGCGCCAGGATGGCGTGGCGCAGCTGGCGCGTGCCCGAATGCGTGACGATGGCCACGCCCAGCCGGGACAGGCGCGGTCCTACCGCGTAGGCGTTGCGCGCGCCGGGCTCGCGGATCACCAGCCCGCCGGACTCCAGCGCGCCAAGCATGCGGTGCAGCGAGGCCTTGGGCGCTTCGAAGCCCTGCATGATCTCCGCCAGCGAGAGAGGGCGGTCGGCCGCCACCAGGAACTCGAGCAGGGCGAAGGCGCGCAGCGTGGGCGTGTCGCGGTCCGCCGCCGGGTCCGGCGGGACGCCGGGCGCCGGCGCGGCCTCCTCCTCTTCGTCCAGGTCCACGGCGGTGACCGCCTGGCGGGCATTCCGTGGTGCTTTTGCCTTAGGTGCTTCAGGAGGCGCCTTGCGCGCCGCCGCAGTTGCTGATGCCGATTTCAATCCAACCTCCGTTCCGGAAAACGAGACAGATTGATTGTACTTCCGGAACGCCAGGGGCTGCTACCCAGGTCGCCCTGCCGTGGGGGTGAGCGCGCGCTCCGGCCAGCCTTTCGCGCAGGGCTGGCCGGATCGAAGGCGCGCGCCGGCTGCCTCAGGCGGCGACCGCAAGCGGCCGGTCGCCGGCGATGGTGGTGCGGTGCAGTTCGCGGTCGAAGCCGTCGTAGTCGTTCATGGCGAGATGCTGCGTGCAGCGGTTGTCCCAGACCGCCAGCGCGCCGCGMGTCCAGCGGAAGCGGCAGGTGAACTCCGGCCGCACCGCGTGGCTGTAGAGGTACTGCAGCAGGGGCGCGCTTTCTTCCTCGGTCATGCCTTCGAAGCGCAGCGTGTAGGTGCTGTTGACGTAGAGCGCCTTCTTGCCGGTGGCCGGATGCACGCGCACCACCGGGTGCGTGACCTCGCTGCTGGCGCGCGCATCGGTGCGCACGTCCATCTTGTGCGCCGGATCGCCGTTGTTGACCACCGCGCCCATGGCGCCGTACGAGCGCACCGGGCTGTGCACGGCGCGCAGGTTGTCCAGCACCGCCTTCAGGCCATCCGACAGCGCATCGTAGGCGCGGTACATATTGGTCCACAGCGTGTCGCCGCCATAGGGCGGGATCACGCGCGCATAGAGCGCGGAGCCCATCGGCGGCTGCTCGGCGTAGCTCATGTCGGAATGCCACAGGCCGCCGAAATTGCGCCGGGTCTGTTCCGTCTTGCCTTTCATCACCGGCAGGATTTCCGGGTGGCCCTGCAGCGCGCGGATGAACGGCACTTCGAGCAGTTCGCCGAAATGCGCGCTGAAGGCCTTGTGCTGCCCGGGCGTGAGTTCCTGGCCGCGGAAGAAGATCACCAGGTGCGCATGCAGCGCGGCGCGGATCTCGGCGAAGGTTTCCGCCGGCAGCGGCTTTGCCAGGTCGACTCCGCCGATCTCCGCACCGAGCGCGCCGGCGATGGGCTGGACTTCGATAAAACGGTATTGCGTCATGGTTGGTCTCCGTGGTGGATGCGGCAGGCTGCGGTCAATGGCCGATGGCCGGTGGCGCCGCGGTTCATTGGATGGTGATGCTGGCGCTGTGCACCAGCGTGCCCCACTTGCGCGCCTCCGCCTCGATATAGCGGCCGAACGGCTGGGGGCCGGCGCCCGAGACKATGCCGCCCATCTCTTCGAGCTTGCGGCGCACGTCGGGCAGGTTCAGCACCGCCTGCAGCTCTGCGTCGAGCCGGGCCACGATGGGTTTGGGGGTGGCCGCCGGCACCAGCACGCCGAACCATCCCGCGATCTCGTAGCCGCGCAGGCCGGCCTCGGCCATGGTGGGCACGTCCGGCAACTGCGGCGAGCGCTGCGCGCTGGTGATGKCCAGCGCGCGCAGCTTGCCGGCCTTCACCAGCGGCAGCGCGGACGGCATGTTGTCGAACATCAGCGGCACGTGGCCGGCCATGGTGTCGTTCAGGCCCGGCGCGCTGCCCTTGTACGGCACGTGGGTCAGGCGCAGGCCGGCGGTGGTGGCGAACAGTTCGCCCGCCAGGTGCAGCGAGGTGCCGGCGCCCGGCGTGGCAAAGCTGAGCGGCGCCGGCTGCCGCTTGCCGTAGTCGACCAGTTCCTGCACCGAATGCACCGGCAGCGCCGGGTTGACCACCAGCAGGTTCGGCACCGCCATCAGCATGGTCACCGGCGCCAGGTCCTTGAGCGGGCTATAGGGCAGGTCGGGATAGAGCGAAGGGTTGATGGCGATGGGGCCGATATTGCCCATCACGATGGTGTAGCCGTCGCCCGGCTGCTTGGCGACGTAGTCGGTGCCCACGTTGCCGCCGGCGCCGGCCTTGTTTTCCACCACCACGGGCTGGCGCAGCCGCTCGCTGAGCTTCTGGCCGACGATGCGCGCCAGCATGTCGGTCGAGCCGCCCGGCGGGTAGGGCACCACCCACTTGATCGGCCGGGAGGGCCAGGCGTCGGMGGCACGCGCGGCAAGCGGGGCGGTGGCCGCAGCCAGTGCGGCCAGGGAGGCAAGGATAAGGAGGGCGCGGGCGCGCGCGGGGGCCAAGGGTGTCATGTTTGTCTCCGTAAGGAACGAGGCGCGGTACTTGCCGCGGCCTTCTCATTGCTTTAGTATGTTCACTAGATGAACGTATAGTCCTCTAGGTGAACGGTTGGCGAATGAAGAATAATAGATCGATCCAGCGGTGTCTAGCCATCCTGCAGGCGTTCCGCCACAACGGGCGTCMCACGCTGGCGGAGCTTTCGCGCGCGGTGGACCTGCCGCATCCCACGGTGCTGCGCTTTCTGCTGACGCTGGAAGAGGACGCCTATGTGGCGCGCGAAGGCAATCGCTGGCGCCTGACCACCCGCATCTTCGAGATCGGTTTCGCGGCGCTGGAAAGCCTCGGCGTGACCGAAGCCGTGCAAGAAGGACTGCAGCAGCTCGCCGACGCCTACTCCGGCACGGCCAACCTGGGCGAAGCCAATCCGGAGGGCGTGATCATCATCGGGCGGGCCATGGCGCCCGCCGAGCGGCGCCGGCTGGTGGTGATGAACCTGCGCGTCGGCAGCGTGCTGCCGCCCGGCAGCGCGCTGGCGATGGCCTTGCCGCTGCCGCCGGGCGAATGGAGCGTGCTGGCCTACCCGGAGAGCAACCAGGTATCGGTTTCGGTGCCGGTGCCCGCCGCGGGGTCGCGGCAGTTGTCGCTGGGCATCTCCACCTCGGCGGGCGAGGCGACGCCGGAGCGGATTCCGGCGGAGATCGTGCCCGCGCTGCAAAGGGCGGCGGCCAATATCAGCCGCCTGATCGGGCTGGCGCCGGTGTGAGCTGCCGCGGGCCGCGCCTGGCCGTTGATCGCACGGAAAAAACGGACTCTGCACCTCGCAGGCGGCGCTTTGCCGTCGCAGCGCTTTCCTCACATGCCTGCCAAGGCACGGCGGATGCTAAAGTTCGCCCTTGTCGATACATGCATACCCAATCATGAATGTATTGACATGGCCGCAACAGCGTCGCCCGGGAAGTCCTGCCGGCGGCGCCGCGGCATCCCTCGGCATGCCGGCGGACATGTATCCGCGGCGGCCGTCTCCTTGCCAAGCAGCACAACCGTTACGAAGAGACACCCGTGAGATCTGCCTCCCTCGAATCCTTCCTGGCCGGGGTTGCCCGGCGCGACCCTGACCAGCCTGAGTTCCTCCAGGCCGTGAAGGAAGTCATGATGACGCTGTGGCCGTTCGTCGAGCAGCATCCGCGCTACGGCGAGCAGGCCCTGCTCGAGCGGCTGGTGGAACCCGAGCGCGTGATCCAGTTCCGCGTGGCATGGACCGACGACCGCGGCCAGGTACAGGTCAACCGCGCATTCCGCGTCCAGCACAGCTCCGCCATCGGCCCCTACAAGGGCGGCATGCGCCTGCATCCCACGGTCAATCTCTCCGTGCTGAAATTCCTCGGCTTCGAGCAGACCTTCAAGAACGCGCTGACCACGCTGCCCATGGGCGGCGGCAAGGGCGGCTCCGACTTCGATCCCAAGGGCAAGTCCGATGGCGAAGTCATGCGCTTCTGCCAGGCGCTGATGACCGAGCTGTACCGCCACCTCGGCCCCGACACCGACGTGCCCGCCGGCGATATCGGCGTGGGCGCGCGCGAGGTCGGCTTCATGACCGGCATGATGAAGAAGCTCTCCAACCAGTCCGCCTGCATCTTTACCGGCAAGGGCCTGGCCTTCGGCGGCAGCCTGATGCGGCCCGAGGCCACGGGCTACGGCACGGTGTACTTCGCGCAGGAGATGCTGCACCGGCGCGGGCGCGGCTTCGACGGCCTGCGCGTGCTGATCTCGGGTTCCGGCAACGTGGCCCAGTTCGCCGCCGAGAAAGCCATCGAACTCGGCGCCAAGGTGCTGACCGTGTCCGACTCCGGCGGCGTGCTGCACTTCCCCAAGGGCATGAACCGCGAGCAGCTGGCCGCGCTGATGGCCTTCAAGAACGAAACCCGCGGCCGCCTKGCCGATTTCGCCGCCGCGCAGGACCTGCATTTCGAGACCGGCCGCACGCCGTGGCATGTGMCTGCCGACGTGGCGCTGCCCTGCGCGACGCAGAACGAGCTCGACGGCAGCGATGCGCAGCGCCTGCTCGCCAACGGCGTGTTCTGCGTGGCCGAAGGCGCCAACATGCCGTCCACGCTGGACGCCGTCGACCACTTCCTGGCCGCGCGCATCCTCTATGCGCCGGGCAAGGCCAGCAACGCCGGCGGCGTGGCCACCTCGGGCCTGGAGATGTCGCAGAACGCCATGCGCCTGTCGTGGCACCACGCCGAGGTCGACGAGAAGCTGCACGCAATCATGAAAGACATCCACGGCAACTGCATTCACTACGGGCAGAAGGCGGACGGCTTCATCAACTACGTGGAGGGCGCCAATGTGGCCGGGTTTGTGAAGGTGGCGGATGCCATGCTGGCGCAAGGGGTGGTGTAGGCGAAGCAGGCGCCTGGCCGGTACGTCGCAGGCGCGGCGCCCCGGCACGCACATCCTCCAAATGCCGGTCGGCCACCGCGGAAATATAGATAAAATGCAGAATATCTATGAAACAGGGGCTGACTTGGCTACCTTGCCAACGCCACATTCCGCCGCATCGCCGGCATCCGCAGAGGAAGGCGCATTCGACACCGGCGGCCGGACCTGGGCGTCCATCCTGGAGCTGACCGTCCGTGAGGAAATCATCCAGGGCAAGCTGGCTGCCGGCAGCAAGCTGCGGCTCAAGGAACTGGCCGAGCGCTACCAGGCCGGCGTGATTCCGCTGCGCGAGGCATTGTCGCGCCTGTGCGCCACCGGCTTCGTCGTGGCCATCGACCAGAAGGGCTTCCGCGTTGCGGAGCTGTCCGAGAGCGAGTTGCTGGACATCACGCGCGTGCGCCAGCAGATCGAGACGCAGGCGCTGCGCGATGCCATCGCGTCGCGCAATGTGGAGTGGGAAGGGCAACTCATCGCCGCGCACCACCGCCTCAAGCGCATCGCCATCCTGCTGCCCGGAGAGGGCCGACACATGAACCCGGAGTGGGAAGAAGCGCATTCCGATTTCCACGCGGCGCTGGTGGCCGGATGCGGCTCGCCGTGGCTGCTGCGTTTTTCCGCCCTGCTGCGCGACCAGACGGCCAGGTACCGCCTGTTGTCGATGGCGTTGCGCAAGACCGGACGCAAGCGCGATGTCGCCGCCGAGCACGAGGCGATCGTCAAGGCCGCGATCGAGGGCGACGCCGAGCTGGCATGCCGGCTGCTGGCCCGGCATTTCCAGGAAACCACCGATCTCGTCATGGCATACCTGGCGGCGCAGAAGGACGCCGCCGCCGCGGGCAAGGCGCGCACCAGGAAGGCGGCTGCGGCATAAGGCAGGAAAACGGCGCCCCGCAGAGTGCCGCTTGCCGTGCCGAAAGGCGCCGTGCCGCCGTCAGGCCTCGGTGTTGTGGATAAAGCAGGGCGGCACGTCGGGACCCCACTGGTACATCGAGTCTTCCGGCGGGAAATCCCCGGCCGGCCAGTCCTGCCCGGCAGAGATGTAGTCGATATCCGCCGAATACTCGCAGAACGAACCCCACGGATCGCGCACGTAGTGGAAGAAGTTGGAGCCCAGCACATGCCGGCCGGTGCCCCAGCCCTCCTTGTAGCCGGCCGCCGCCATCTGCGCGGCGCCCTGGCCCACTTCGTCGATGCTGGCGACATCCCACGCGGCATGGTGCCAGCCGCGCGCCGGGCTGCCGGCAAAGGCCAGCAGGTGATGGTCGCTGCCGTGCGGCGCATGCGTGAAGGCGATGCCTTCGCCCGAGCGGTCCGACAGGCGCAGGCCCAGCGCGTTCTCGTAGAAGGCCAGTGCGCGCGATACGCCCGGCGTGAACAGCAGCACATGCGACAGTCGCCGCGGGCGCACCGTCTTCACGCCGCTGCGAAAGCGCGCGCCGCGCGCGTCGGCCGGGCCATGCACGCTGTCGAGCGGACTCTTGGCGCTGGGTGAAGTCTTGGGGCCAACCTTGACCTGGATGAGGTTGCCGTCGGCATCGAAGAACCACAGTCCCTCCGGCGTGACATGCGCGCCGCCGTCGGCGAAGGTCGCACCGGCGTCGAGCACTTGCCGGCGGATGGCATCGAAGTCGCCCGCKAAGCAGTTGAAGCTCAGGTAGGCGAGCGCCTTGCGCTCCCCGGCGAAGAACTTCGCCCACACGTGCTCGTCCTGCGCCATGACGTCGAGGCGGTCCTGCCGCGGCGTCACCGCCAGGCCGAACGCGCACAGGAAATGCCCGGCCTGCGCCAGGTCCGGCACGGTCAGGGCATAGTGGTCGAGCGAGTGCACGGCGGCCTTGGGCCGGCCATTGTCATTGTATTTATCCATGTGTCTCCTCCGCGAGCCGGCTCAGGCGGCGATGGCTGCCCTGACGGTGCCGGCGGCTGCGGCCTCGTCGGCAATGGTATTGCGCAGCGGGGCGAAGCCGGTTACCGAGATTTCGCACACGTCGCCCGGCTTCATCATCAGCCTGGGCTCGCGCGCCCAGCCGATGCCGCTCGGGGTGCCGGTCACGATGACGTCGCTCGCCTCCAGCGTGATGGCTTCGCTGATCACCGAGATCAGCGTGGCGATGTCGAAGATCATGGTGTCGGTGCTGGCGGACTGCACCACGTTGCCGTTCAGGCGGGTTTCGAGCAGCAGGCCCTTGCCGCCGGCCGGCACTTCGCTGGCCGTGACCAGTTCCGGGCCGAAGGCGCCGGTGGCATCGAAGTTCTTGCCCACCGTCCACTGCGGCGACAGGAACTGGTATTCGCGCACGGAGCCGTCGTTGAACAGCGCATAGCCGGCAATGCAGTCCAGCGCGTCTTCCCTGGAGATATGGCG
The DNA here is from genome assembly GCF_056396525.1 of Cupriavidus sp. 05T41. Classification (NCBI taxonomy): domain Bacteria; kingdom Pseudomonadati; phylum Pseudomonadota; class Betaproteobacteria; order Burkholderiales; family Burkholderiaceae; genus Cupriavidus; species Cupriavidus sp. 05T41. The sequence goes on along the minus strand of NZ_JBFTLQ010000038.1, from coordinate 90,134 downwards.
GCCGCCTTTCTTCAGCACCACGGCCAGCTCGCCTTCGTAATCCAGCGTGTCCGACACGCGCGGACGGATGATGGGCTGGCCGTGGCCGACCAGGCTGGTGTCGTAGCGGGGGAAGATGGTGGGGTAGGCCGGCTGCTCGTACTTGCTTTCCTTGGTGTGGTCCGCGTAGTTCAGGCCGATGCAGAAGATCTTGGACGGATGCTCGACCACGGGCAGGAAGGTGATGTCCGCTTCCGCGACGAGCCGGCCGCCGGTGCGCCCGGCCGCGTAGGTTTCCAGGTCCACGCCGGCCGCCAGCAGCGACTCGAGCGAATMCTCGCCGAGGATGCGGATCTTGTCGCCCTCGCGGGCGCCCAGGAATTTCTTGCCATCGAGGATAAAGCGGACGTAACGCATCGGGGTTCCTGTCTCTGAAGTGGGATCGGGCGACCGCCGGATGGCGGCCGTTGGCAGGAATGCTAGTCTAAAAAATATACAAAAACAATGTTTGTAGATTGTTTTGGCGACTATGCAAGCTCCCGCCGATGGCAGTGAGGCAGGTCTCGGTCCAGGCTGGGAAAGGGTTTGCGGGGAGCCTGGTGACGCATGGGGCGCGCGAGGCGCAAGGGCGCGGCGGCGTCGGCCGGGACCGGCGCCATTCATGCCAGGCCGCCTCGCGGCGGCCTGCGATCAGAGCGCGAGCTGCAACGGCGCGGTTGCCGCCGCATCGTCCGCCGGCGCGGCCGGCACCGCGCAGCAGATCAGCGCTTCGCCGGGAGGCACGTCGAATTCCGGCGCTTCGAGATAGGCCACCGCGCCCTGCACGACGCGCGTGCGGCAGGTGCCGCAACTGCCGTTGCGGCAGCCGAAGTCGGGCGCCAGTCCGCGCTGTTCGGCCAGCTCCAGCAGCGAGCCGGCGTCCGGCGACCAGCGGGCTTCCTTGCCGGAGCGCGTGAAGACCACCGGCACCGGCGCCGTGGCGGGCCTGGGGCCGGGCTCGGGCGCGACCACGGCTTGCGCATGCGTGTCGCGGCGGCGGTGCAGCGCGGCCGGCCCGAAGGCTTCCGCATGGATGCGGTCATCGGCCACGTTGAGCGCGCGCAGGCCGTCGTAGAGGGACTGCATGAAGGGCCCCGGGCCACACAGGTAGAAGTMGTAGTCGCCGAACGGCAGGTGCCGGCGCAACAGGTCGGTGTCGATGCGGCCGGCCTCGTCGAAGTCCTTCTGCGGCTCGGCGTCGCGCGGGTCGCTCAGCACGCGGATGTAYTGCACCGCGCCTTGCGCGCCATCGGCCAGCGCCGTCAGTTCGCGTGCGAAGGCGCGCTCGGCCAGCGTGCGAGCGGCATGGAAGAAATAGGCCGGGCGGACATGACGGGTGCGCAGCCCTTCGTAGACCAGGTGCCGCAGCATGGCCAGCATGGGCGTGACGCCGATGCCCGCGGCCAGCAGCACGGCGGGGCGGTGTTCGGCGGCATCGATGGTGAAGGCACCGGCCGGCGGGCGCACCTCGACGATGTCGCCGACCCTGAAATTGTCGTGCAGGTGCTGCGATACGGCGCCTTCGCGCTTGACGCTGATGCGGTAGACGCTGTCCGACGGCGCCGACGAGAGCGTATAGGTCCGGATCGCCGGCGCCGGCGGCGAACCCGTCGTCACGCGGATCGGCAGGTACTGCCCGGCAAGGTGGGGGATCAGTCCGGCGCCGTCGGCAGGTTCGAGGTGAAAGGAGCGGATGCCCATGCTTTCCTCGACCAGCCGCGTCACGCGKAACGGCCGCCAGKCGGTGCTGAGCGAGCGGGCGCGCAGGCGCTCGGCCGCCTCGTCCCAGTTGCCGGTGAGTTCGACCGCGGGCGACGTGCCGTMGGCTTGCGGCACCCAGCGCAGCGGCAGGGCATCCGCGCGCCGCACGACGCTGGCGGGCCTGAAGCGCCAGAGGCGCTCCGCGCCCTGGAAGGCGGCGATCTCAGGCGAATCGAGGATGACTTCCGCCGTGCCGGTCATCTGCAGCAACTCGCCGGTGGCGAAGTCCGCGAACACCAGCCCGGCGCGCGCGTTGAGGAGGAAATTGCCCAGCGTGTTGAAGAACAGGTTGCCGGAGAAATCCGGAATGGTCATGCCGCCGTCGTCGTCCAGCCGCACGAAGCCAGGCTTGCCGCCGCGATGCGACACGTCCACCTGCCGGCTGCCGTCCGGCAGGTCCGCGTAGGAAGCCACGAAGAAGGTATCGGCGCCGGCGATCAGCGCACGGGCACGCGCATCCAGCCCGCCCGCGCGCTGCGGCGCGATGATGCCGGGCGTGCCGGGATCGCGCGTGAAGGCGAAGTTGCGCTGCTGGATGTATTGCGGGCAGTTGCCGAAGCTTTGCCCCACGGCGATCGCGAATACCGTGGCGCCGGGCCCGGATGCCTCGCGGCGGATGGTGCCGTTGAGCCGGTTGCGGCGCCGGGTCAGCAGGTCGATGCCCAGCAGGCCGATGGCGTCGCCGTGCTCCATGCCGCGCTCGGCCGGATCGGCCGCGTCGCGCGCCAGGCCGAGATCGAGCGCCTTGTCGTGCGGGGAGTGCAGGAAGCCCGGCGCGCCGGCGCGCAGCGTGGCCCAGGCGTTGCCGTCGGGATCGACCGCGCCCAGCACCACGACCGGCAGTTGCGCGAAGAACTCGCKATGCTGCTCCGGCATATGGTCGCGCACGAAGCGCCGGCCGAGCTCGTCCATCTTGCGGGCGACGCCGGCGCGCTCCTGCAGCACGCGCTCGCCCGCATGCCAGGGAAGGGGAGGGAGCTGCGCGGGTGCGGATAGCGGGGACTGCGACATGATGGCGATCTCCTTGCCGCGGCACGCGGGCCGCGGCGTGTTCTTGCTGTCAGGCGGCCAGGCCGGCGGGCGTGGTCTGGAATTCGACAAAGCCGCGCAGGGCCTCGACGCGTGCCAGCCAGGCATTGACGTTGGCGTACGCGGCCAGGTCGACGAATCCTTCGGGGGCGCGGGCGATGTAGCCGTACAGCGCCACGTCGGCCAGGGTGGGGTGGTCCGCCGCAAGCCACGGCGAGGCGGCCAGCGCCGCGTCGACGCCCTTGAGGATGGCGTGGGCGCGCGCGATGACTTCCTCGGCATTGAAGCCCGCGCCGAAGACCGTGATCAGGCGCGCGGCGGCGGGGCCGTAGGCGATCTCGCCGGCGGCGACCGACAGCCATTTCTGCACCGCGGCGGCACCGGCGGGCGACGCCGGCAGCCAGTCGGTCTTGCCCAGCTTGGTGGCCAGGTACACCAGGATCGCGTTCGAATCGGTGATCACGGTGTCGCCGTCGACCAGCACGGGCACCTGGCCGAACGGATTGAGCTTGAGGAAGGCGGGCGCCTTGTGCTCGCCTTTGGCGAGATCGACCAGGACGAGCTCGGCATCGGCGCCGATCAGCGAGACAAACAGGCGGACGCGGTGCGAATGGCCGGAGAGCGGGTGGTGGTAGACCTTCATGACTGGATTCCTTGGGAGCGTTTGAGAGGGAACCGCCGCAAGCTGTCTRCGCCGTGCMGGGGTGGCCGTTTGCGTCTTGCCTGAGTGCGTGAAGTCATCTTAGGTCCGCTGCCGTCCGGGAAAAACGGCCCCGGCKAGAAAGGATTCTTCTCGCTGGCCCAACAATGAGKCGCGCCGGGCGCMAGGCGCCGGCGTGGATGGGGCTGCGGTCTGCCGGAGGAAGGGAAGGCGGGCCGGCGCCCGGCGCGCCTCAGTGCAGGGAGGGGTCGGCCCGCAGCGCGTCGATGGCGAGGTCGAGGAAGGCGCGCACCTTGCGCGTGGCATGCCGGCCTTCGCGGTGGATGACGTTGACGGGCAGCGCGGGCGGCTCGAAATCGCCCAGCACGACCTGCAGCGTGCCGGCGCCAAGCTGTGCGGCAACCTGGTACGACAGCAGGCGCACGATGCCGAAGCCGGCCATCGCGGCGACGATGGCCGAATCGTTGGTGGTGGTGACAAGGCGCGGTTCAAGGCGCGTCGGGACCAGGCTGTCGGCGCGGTTGAAGCGCCACTCCGGCGAAGCCGAGACCCCGCTGGCCATGATGAGGGTGTGCCGGCCGAGATCGTCCGGAGACCGCGGCGCGCCGTGGCGCTCGAGATAGGCGGGCGCCGCGCACAGCACGCGCCGCACGCTGCCCACCGGCACGGCCTGCAGCGAGGAGTCGGGCAGCTCGCCGATGCGGATGCCTACGTCGATGCCTTCTTCGACGAGGTTGACCACGCGATCGAGCAGCAGGCAGGTGGCGTCGACATCCGGATAGCGCTGCAGATACTCGGTGACGATCKGCATCACGTACGCCGCGCCGAACAACACCGACGCCGTGATGGTGAGTTGCCCGCGCGGCTCCGCATGGGAGCCGGTGGCCAGCAGCTCGGCATCGTCTATCTCGCCCAGGATGCGCCGGCAGTTCTCGAAGTAGGCCGAGCCGGTATCGGTCAGCCGCACCAGCCGCGTGGTGCGGGTCAGCAGGCGCACGGCGAGATGCTCTTCCAGCTCATTGACGATCCGGCTGACGACCGATGGCGACACATCGAGCTTGCGCGCGGCGGAGGTGAAACCGCCGGTTTCCACCACGGTGACGAAGGTCTTCATGGCTTGCAGTCGGTCCACCGTCTMTCCCCGTTTGCCCTGTGCGCATGGCGGCGCTTTGTGGCGAGTATAGCGCTGGTGGACAGGGCAAGCCGTACCCCGCCCCGCGGGGACCTTCAGTCGATCGCGAGCACGATATTGCCCACGCTCAGGTTCGACTCCATGCGGCGGTGCGCGCCGGCGGCATCGGCGAGCGGGAACACGCTGTCCACCACGGGCGACAGCTCGCCCGCCGCGAAGCGATGCAGCCAGCGCTCGGCAAAGCGTTGCGTCATCGCGTGCTTCGCCTGCGGCGTGCGCGACTTCATCACCGTGCCGATGATCTGCAGGTGGCCGTAGAGCAGCCGGTCCAGCGGCAGCGTAGCCCCCTCGATGCCGCCCATGAGCCCGACCTGGACCAGCCTGCCGCCGTTCGCCAGCGAGCGCACATTGCGCTCAAGGTAAGGCGCGCCGATGAAGTCGATGACGACATCCACGCCGCGCCCGTCCGTCGCATGGGCCACCGCCTCGGCGAAGTCCTGCGCCTTGTAGTCAATGGCCACGTCGGCGCCCAGCTCGCGCACGCGGCCGAGCTTGCCCGCGCCGGCGGTGGCGAACACCCTGGCGCCCGCGGCATGCGCGAGCTGCACCGCCGCCGAGCCCACCCCGCCCGCCGCGGCGTGGATCAGCACGGCATCGCCTGCCTGCACGCGGCCAAGGTGGATCAGCGCCTCGTGCGCGGTGACGTACACCTCCGGGATCGCCGCKGCGCGCACGTAGTCGATGCTGTCCGGAATGCGCATGGCCATGCGGTGGTCGATGCGCGCGGCCTGCGCATAGGCGCCGCCGCCGACGATGCCCATCACGCGGTCGCCGGGCGCGAAGCCGGTGACATCCGCGCCTGCCGCGATCACTTCGCCGGCAATCTCCAGCCCCATGATGTCCGAGTCGCCGAAGGACTGGCGGCCGTAGCCGCCGCGCCGCTGGATCAGGTCGGCGCGGTTCACGCCGGCGGCATGGTTGCGCACGAGCAGGTCGTGCGGGCGCAGCGCCGGAGCGGGCACCTCTTCGAGCTGCAATACGTCGGCTTCGCCGAATTCCTTGAAGGTGATGGCTTTCATGCGCGTTTCATGTGAGTTTTTCCCGGAGACGCCCTGTGCGTCGCATGTGGCAAGTATAGGTTTGCAATGCGACGAATTTATGCTGCATTATTCCATCTCAGAGATGCAAATTTGCATCGCACAGGAGCAGCTCTTCATGAACTGGGACGACACCCGGATCTTTCTTGCCGTGCAGCGGGAGCGGACGCTGCGGCGCGCCGCCAGGACGCTCGAGCTCGACCAGGCCACGGTCGGCCGGCGCATCGGGGCGCTGGAGCGCGCGCTGGGCGCCACCTTGTTCCTGCGCACTTCCGACGGCTATGCGCTGACGCCGGCGGGCGAGGCCGTGCTGCGCTCGGCGGAGAAGATGGAGCAATCGGCGCACGACCTCGTCAGGCACGCGCAGGGCGTGGATACGCGGCTCGAAGGCGAGGTGCGCGTGACTACCACGGACTCGCTGGCGCTGGAGTTMCTGATCCCCGCGATCGGCCGCCTGCACGGCGCCCATCCCGATGTGAAGATCCTGCTCAATACGTCCACCAACATGCTCAACCTGGCACGGCGCGAGGCGGATATCGCGGTCAGGACCAGGAAGCCGGAGAACCCCGATCTGGTGGCGCGCCGGCTGGCCCGCTGGCCGGTCGGGCTGTATGCCTCGCCCGCCTACCTGGAGCGGCACKGCGAGCCGGTGGCCGGCACCGCGTTCGCCGGTCACGACCTGGTCGTCTTCCAGCCGCTGATGACCGGCAACCGCGCGCCGACGATGGTCGGCGAGCCCATGCACGCGGGCCGTATCGTTGCTGGCGTCTATTCCAGCCTGATGCTGCGCACGGCCATCAAGGCCGGCATCGCCATCGGCGAAGTGCCGGTCTACCTGGCCGAGCGCGAAGGGCTGGTGCGGATCTGGCCTGAGCGCACGCACGCCATGCAATACGAGGTCTGGCTCGTCACCCACCAGGACCTGCGCCACACCGCGCGCGTGCGGGCCATGATCGACGAGATCGTGCATGCGTTCGAAAGCCGCGAGGACKGCTGACCGGCGCGCTGGCCTTGCGCCGCCGTTCGCAGTAGAGTTTCCCGGCCCGGCGCCTTTTGCGTTTTGCCTTTTGCCTTTTGCCTCGCCGCGCCAATCGCACACAAAGCAGGACAGGAGACATCGATGACCCGCACCACCGCCGGCAAGCGAGCCGCCTTCCGCGCCCTGCACGAGCAGGGCTGTTTCGTGCTGCCCAATCCCTGGGACGTGGGTAGCGCGCGCATGCTGCAGCACCTTGGCTTCTGCGCGCTGGCTTCGACCAGCTCGGGCCTGGCGTGGTCGCTGGGGCGCGCCGACAACGCGGTCGGGCGCGACGACGTGCTGCAGCACCTGACCGCCCTGTGCGCCGCCGTCGACCTGCCCGTCAATGCGGATTTCGAATCCGGCTTCGCCGACGATCCGCAAGGCGTGGCCGGCAATGTGCGCCTCGCCGTCCAGGCAGGCGTGGCCGGCCTGTCCATCGAGGATCTCGATGCGCGCGGCGGCGGGCTGTATGACAAGGCGCTCGCCGTCGAGCGCATCCGCGCCGCGCGTGCCGCCATCGACGATTCGGGCGAAGACGTGCTCCTGGTCGCCCGCACCGAAGGCATGCTCGCCGACCCCACCGCGCTCGCGCCCGCCATCGACAAGCTGGTCGCCTTCGCCGAGGCCGGCGCCGATTGCCTGTACGCGCCCGGCGTGGTGGCGAAGGCCGATATCGTGGCCATGGTCCGCGCCGTCGCGCCCAGGCCGCTCAACGTGCTGATGATGCGTCCCGGGATGAGCGTGGCCGAACTGGCCGACCTGGGCGTGCGGCGCATCAGCGTCGGCGGCGGGCTGGCACGCGCGGCATGGGCCGGCATGCTGGCTGCCGCCGAACAGCTCAAGGCCGGTTCGTTCGAAGGGCTGGGCGGCGCGACGCCGTCCCGGCAACTGAACGATATCTTCGGCAGCTTCACCTGAACTGCGGCCGCGGACGCGCCATGAAAGGGGCGCCGCGCGGGCAAGACCGGGCCGGGCAAGGCCGGTTTGGTCTTCAGCCCTTGACCAGCCCGCCGTCCACGATCAGGTTCTGCCCCGTGACCGCGCGCGCCCACGGCGACAGGAAGTAGACCACTGCATCGGCGAACTCCTCCGGCGTGGTCACGCGGCGCAGCGGCGTCAGGCCGGCGATGAGATCGAACACGGCTTCCGGCGTGGCGGCGCTGGCGTCGGTGGTGCGCAGCAGGCCGCCCGACACCATGTTCACCGTGATGCCGTCGGGGCCGAGGTCATTGGCCGCGGTACGGGTGAACGACAGCAGCGCGGCCTTGGCGGCGGTGTAGTCGTGATAGGGCACCACCGGATTCTGGAACAGGTTGGTGCCGACATTGACGATGCGGCCAAAGCCGGCTTCGCGCATGCCGGGCAGCGCGGCCTGCACGGTGTTGAGCGCGCCCCGCAGGGCGCCGTCGATCTGCTGCTGGAAACGCGCCCAGCCGATCTCGCCGATCCTGGGGCGCGCGTCGCMGTCGAAGCGGAAATCGGCCAGCGMGTTGTTGACCACGGCAACGATGGGCTGGCCGGTCCGTTCMCTTGCCTGGCTGAAGAGGCGCGCGACCGCCGCCGGATCGGTGACGTCGCCCTGCAGCGCGATCGCGCGCGGGCCGAGCGCTTCGGCCAACTGGCGTGCCTGCGTCTCGCTGCGGTGGTAGTTGATCACCACGCCCGCGCCTTCGCGCGCCAGCGCCCGCGTGATGGCCACGCCGAGCCCGCGCGCGCCGCCGGTGACCAGTACCCATTGTTCGTTCAGAAGCACGTTKATTCCTGTTGTCGTTTTGTTCGATAGGCCGATGGGGCCTGGCAGCCATGGCAAGCCGGGGCATGCCGCCGCGCCCGCGCGCTAGGGGCGGCGCGCGTAGCTCACCGTCAGCAGCTCCCATTGATGGCCGTCGGGCTCGTTCCAGTAGACGATGCTGCCGCCGTGCCGCGTGTCGGCCTGGTGGTCGACCGGGCCGTGGACGCTGCTGCGGTACGGGATGCCGGCGGCCGCGATGCGAGCGAGGATGATATCGAATTCGTCCTGGCTYACGCGGAAACAGTAGTGGATCGTGGGGATTTCGCCGCTCCACTGGTCGAAGTCCAGGGTCAGGCTGTCGCTGACGAACACCGGCGCGAACGGCCCGATGCCGGTTCTGGCCCAGGGCACGCCGAGCAGGCCGGCCAGCAGCTCCGCCGCGGCTTCCTTGTCGCGCGACGGGACCATGAGATGGTCGAGATGGATGCTCATGCCTTCTCCTTTGCGGCCTCGGGTCGCGCGCGTCATGCCCCGGGCTCCGGCTTTGGGCTTCGCCGCAGGCGCGGTCGGGCCAGCCGGACGCGCGCCGGTTCACCAGCGAGCGGCGCTGCATCTCGCCGTGGTCGGCGGGGGCGGCGCCCGGCTAGCTGCTGCTGTCGCCCAGTGCCGCTTTGGCGAAGTCGATGAACACGCGCAGCTTCTTCGGCATTCCCGTCCGATTGTAGTAATAAAGATAGAGCCCGGTGCGCGGGATCCAGCCGTCCAGCACGCTCACCAGCCGGCCGGCCTGGAGATGCGGCTCGGCAATGCGGTGCTGGATATAGGTGAAGCCGAAGCCGTCGAGCGCGGATTGCAGCAGCAGTCCGTTGTCGTTGGTGGCGATGCGCCCGGTCACGGCCATGCGCAGCTTTTCGCCGGCCTTCTCGAACTCCCAGCGGTACAGCGCGCCGCTGTCCGCGCTGCGGTAGTTCACGCATTCGTGCGCGAGCAGGTCGCGCGGATGGCGCGGCTTCGGCCTGGATTGCAGGTACCGGGCGGAGGCGGCCACGCAGAAGCGCATCTGCGTGACCAGCGGCACCACCACCATGTCTTCATCCAGCACATTGTCGTAGCGGATGCCCGCGTCAAAGCCCCGGCCGACGATATCCACCAGGCTGTTATCCGCGATCACGTCGACATTGATGTCCGGGTAGGCGTCCAGGAAGTCCTTGAGCACAGGCTGGATCACCAGCGGGATGGCGGAATGGGGCACGTTCAGGCGCAGCGTGCCCATCGACCGGCTGGAGGCGCCGGACACGTCGTGCATCGCCAGTTCCAGTTCCTGCAGCAGCGGGGCGATCCGCGTGAGGAACCTGGCGCCCGCCTCGGTCAGGCTGACGCTGCGGGTGGTGCGGTTGAGCAGGCGGGCGCCGAGCCGCTCCTCGATCTTGCGCACGGTATAGCTCACCGATGTCACCGGGATGCCGAGCGCGCGGGCGGCCGCGCTGAAGCTCTGTTCCTGCGCCACCCGGGCAAAGACCGACAAGGCCTGGAAATCTGCTTGGTTCATTATGCAAATTACTTGCAAAGTCCTTTTGGATTATCTGTCTTCTTGATACGGTCCGCAACATCCATACTGCGTTGTGCGGGTGCCGCCGGGCACGGTGGCACCCATCGGGCAAGGCCTTTGAAGCAAACCATCTGGAGAGAAGTGATGAAAACCTGGTTCATTACCGGCGTGAGCACCGGTTTCGGGCGCGCGCTGGCGCAAGCCGTCATCGCGCAGGGCGACAAGGTCGCGGGCACGCTGCGCAACGAAGCGCAGCGCGCCGAGTTTGCCGCGCTGGCCAGGGGCCAGTCCTTCGGCTACATACTCGACGTGCGCGACGACGCGGCCATCCCCGGCGTGGTGGCGCAGATCGAGCGCGAGGTGGGCGAGATCGACGTGCTGGTCAACAATGCCGGCTACGGCTACGAAGGCAGCATCGAGGAAGCCACGCCGGCGGATATCCGCGCGCAGTTCGACGTCAATGTGTTMGGCGCCATCAGCGTGGCGCAGGCGGTCCTGCCCCATATGCGCCAGCGCCGCCGCGGCCATATCCTGAACGTGACTTCCATGGGCGGGCTGATGACCTTCCCCGGCGTGGGCATCTACAACGCCAGCAAGTTCGCGCTGGAGGGGATCAACGAGGCGCTGTCCAAGGAAGTGCGCGAGTTCGGCATCAAGGTGACGGCCATCGAGCCGGGCGCATTCCGCACCGACTGGGCCGGCCGCTCCATGCAGCGCACGGCCTCGGAGATCGAGGACTACGCCACCATGCTGGCGCCGCTGCGGGCCGCGCGCGCCGCCCGCTCGGGCAAGCAGCCCGGCGATCCGCGCAAGGCGGCGCAGGCGATCCTGGCCGTGGTGGCCGCGCAGGATCCGCCCGTGCACCTGCTGCTCGGCACCGACGCGCTCGGCTTCGTGCGCGAGAAGCTCAAGGCGTTGACGGCGGAAATCGACAAGTGGGAGCACGTCACCGTGAGTACCGATTTCACGGAGTGACGGCAGGCCGAAGCGGGGCCAGGCAATGCTGCGTGTTGTCTCCCCTCGCCCATTTCATGGGAGAGGGGGGCAAAGCCTCAAGGCGACAAGGCCGCGAGGCCGCACGGCCCCGCTCCTGATTGCCGGGACTCAGTCCGCCAGGCCCTTGTTCGGATTGAGCAGGAACTTCTCGCCGGTAGCGCGCTTGTTATAGACCGCGATCTGGTCCAGGTCCAGCGCCTCGGCCAGCGAGATCTCGCCGGCGTAGTGGCTGGCAAAGGTCGTATGCAGCTCCGCCACCACGCGCGCCTTGAGTGCGTTGGCCGCTTCGGTCCCGATCTTTTGCAGGAACGGGAAGACCAGCCAGCCGCCCATGCTCCACGCCATGCCGAAATTGCGCACGAACTCGGTCGGGCTGGTGTCCAGGCCGCCGTAGAGGTAGACCTGCTTGTGCGTCGTGGAGCCATAGCGGCTGTAGACGCCGGCGGTCTTGCTCAAGGCCGCTTCCATGGCGCCCAGGATCTGCCCGGCCAGCTTGCCGCCGCCGGTGGCGTCGAAGGCGATCGTCGCGCCGGTGGCGGCAATCGCGTCCGTCAGATCCTGCGTGAAGGTGGGCGAAGCCATGTTGCAGACATAGGTCGCGCCGAGCGACTTGAGCAGATCCGCCTGCTMCTGCTTGCGCACGATATTCACCAGGCCGATGCCGTCCTTCTGGCAGATCTTGTTGAGCATCTGGCCGAGGTTGGACGCCGCGGCAGTATGCACCAGCGCCTTGTGCCCCTCGCGCCGCATGCTCTCGACCATGCCCAGCGCCGTCAGCGGATTGACGAACGACGAAGCGCCTTGCGCGGGCGTGGCCCCTTCCGGCAGCACCAGGCACTGCGCCACCGGCACGCAGCGGTATTGCGAATACATCGCGCCGCCAAGCACCGCCACGGTCTTGCCGAGCAGCGTCTGCGCCGMGGCGGACGAGCCGGCGCCAACCACCACGCCCGCACCCTCGTTGCCCACCGGCATCGATTCGTCGAGCCGGCCGGCCATGCCCTTCATCGCGCCCTCGGGCACCCGTGCGGTCACGACCGGCTGGCTTTTTGTTCCGCCGGCCTTTGCCGCGCTCATGTCGGCCGCGCCGAACAGCAGCCCCAGGTCAGACGGATTGAGGGGCGATGCTTCGATGCGGACCAGTACCTCGTCGGGGCCCGGCGCGGGCACGTCGACGCTGGCCAGGGACAATTCCAGCTCGCCGCTGCCTTTGATCAGCGAGCGCAGTTGAAGGGCGGTGCGTGGGGTATCGGTAGGCATGCGGTATCTCCTGGATCCGGTAGGTTTTGCAGGTCGCGGGCGGCTCGGGCAGTGGCCGGTTTCCGCGCTGGCGCAATCCTACTGCAAGATGGGAAATCGGGTTGGCGGGGGCAACGGCGGATGCCGGGCGCCGGCGTGGCGCCGGCCACCGCGCTCGCCTAGACTGAGCAGTGGCCCTCGGGGAGGGGCGCCGCAGAAACCGGCCCGCGCCGACCGGCCGCCGATATCAAGGAGACTGCCAATGATCACCAATGCCTTGTCGGGCACCAATGTCCACGAAGTGTCGGACGGGATCTACCGCATCAATACGCCGGTCATCATCGAAGGCGGTCCGGGCGGCTTCTCCTTCAACCAGTACCTGGTGCTGGATGACGAGCCGCTGCTGTTCCACACTGGTCCGCGCAAGCTGTTCGAACTGGTGCGCGAGGCCGTTGCCAGCGTCATGCCGCCCGAACGCCTGCGCCATGTCTCGTTCTCGCACTTCGAGGCGGACGAGTGCGGATCGCTGAACCAATGGCTGGCGATCGCGCCGCAGGCGCATCCCTTGTGCGGCACCGTTGCCGCCATGGTCTCCATCGATGATCTCGCAGACCGCAAGGCGGCCGCGCTGGAGGACGGGCAGGCACGCTGCATCGGCAAGCATACCGTGCGCTGGCTGGCCACGCCGCATCTCCCGCATGGCTGGGACTGCGGCGTGCTGATGGAAGAGCAGACCGGGACACTGCTGTGCAGCKACCTCTTCACCCAGCCCGGTGCCCGGCATCCCGCCCTCACCGAGGGCGACATCCTGGGCCCGAGCGAAGCCTTCCGGCACGCCATGGATTACTATGCCCATGCGCCGGACACCGGCGCCATGCTCGAGCGGCTGGCATCGCTGGCACCGCGCACGCTCGCCTGCATGCACGGCAGCGCGTGGCGCGGCGATTGCGCCGGCCTGTTGCGGGAACTGGCGGTGTCCCTGCGCGCGTAGCGCTGCCGCGGCGCATTGTTTCCCCGGAGGACTGCCGGCGGCGCAGGAAAGCTGCGCCGTCTGGCCTTTCGTGCCAGCACCACGACGATGAACAAAGACGAACTGCACGCGATCCTGACCACGGAATTCGATCTCGTCACGGACCCGGCCGAGCGCGGCGACGGGCGCTCGTATTTCCTGCGGGAGGTGATCTGGCATCCGGCCTCGGTCACGCGGATCCTGCGCGCCCAGTACGGCCCCGGCGATCGCGTCAGCCGCATCCGGCTATGCGTGTCGTCGGACAACAATAACAGCGTGTTCCTGGCGATGCCGGCGAGCCGCGAGGCATTGCATTCGGCGGTGCTGGCGGAGATMGCGGGGTTCGTTGCCGTTGCGGGCTAGCGCCCGGCCGTGGCGCGGTGCTGACGATTGGCTCTGCGCGCCGCGCGCTTTTCAATATGGCGTATGCCATACCTTGGATGGCAAAGGTTGCGGTGTGATGCAAGGGGAACGTGCCGGGCTTTCGCTCCGGCTGCCGGAGGTCTTCCCGGCGTGGTGCTGCCTGGCCGGCCTATACTGATAGTCTGCGCGGCGAATCGCACCGACTCCATCGCAAGCCGGATTTTCACAGGTGCCCAGCCACGGTTGAAGGTCAGAAACGCTCACTGGAACTTGGCAGGGCCGGCGGCTACGCTATCGGGGACCGTCGCGCCAGGCTGGCGCCAGGGGCCATGGACGTTGAATGGAAGGAGTTATCTATGAAGATCGCTATCGCATTGGCAATTGCTGTTCTCGTCCCTGGTGTCGTCCACGCCGCCGGCCCTGCGAATCCTGCCGACCGGTATGACTACAATATGCGCAGTACCAATAAGGACGGCTACGTTCCAGACCCCCAGCGGGCTACCAACAAGGACGGCTACGTTCCTGATGCCCAGCGCACCACCAACAAGGACGGCTACGTGCCGGACACCGCGCGGGCCAATGACAAGTTCGACCCGTACACCCAGGGTGCCAAGCAGAACACGGCCTCCGCGCTCACGGACTCGGGGGCGCCGGCCAAGAAGGCACCTGCAAAGGCACCCGTCGAGAAGAAATCACCCGGCGCCAGCATGGACAAATAGTGCCGTTGCCACGCCAGTCCTGCCCTGACGAGGCTGTGCGTTCCGGAATCKGGCAAGCAAGAGAGCTCCGCATGACCGGAGCTCTCTTGCTTTCGCCGCCGGATCACCAGCCGGTCGCCGGTCTTGCAGCCGAGAGCCTTTCCGCTGTCGGGCGAATTCGCTGCACAGACCGGGAAATGCCGCGGCGGCCGGGGGAGGCGACCAGCCAGGCGTTTCCATCATGCATGTGACGTCAGGATAATAAAGAGTGATGCCAGGTAAAACGCGATCCGGGAAATTCATGCGGAATCCACGTTCATCCTGCAGCTCTGGCTAATATCCTTTCCGAACAGCGGCCAATCATTTTCCGGCTGCATTCCTGGTTCAATTGCCCGCATCGCGCCCGCAGGGCAATGCGGATGCCATTCCTCGCCCGGACCCGCCATTTCCGGCATTTCCGGCGGTACGCCCGGACGACTCCCGCATGGCAGGCCGGTGCGACAGCCAATCTCCGTGGCCGGCAGCCGCGCGCGGGAATAACTCAAATTCGGTATTTATCAATCCAATCCAATGTGAGTGGGTCGGTCGTCGTACTGTTTTTTCCATTGTCTGAAATTCAAATGCTAAAGAAGCTAAAGAATTCAAGGTCCATGCCGACAAGTTGAGACAAGCCTGGGCATGATGGGTAATCGCAGCCTCCACAAGGCGATTATCGGAGCTGTGCCTGGGCCCGTATTGACCCGCAACACGCGTTGCAAAAGGCCGGCGGCCGCGGGCAACGGCGGCCGGCCGCCGAAGTATCCCGAACCGGAGACGGGCGCTCCCGCGGACCGTTTCCGACCAGTCTGGTTCAGGCGGGCAAGGGTCAGAGCGATTGATCCTTTCCGATATTTGAGAGGCATGAGAATGGTTCCGGTACTCGGACTTGGAAGCGCACTCAACACCAGTTCGATACGTCACGAACTGGGCCGGTCGCTTGGCGCTTCCTTGGGCGCGGCGCAAGCCTGCCTGCGCACGAGGGTATCGGCGCTCCGGGCCGCGGCGCGGCAAGTGCGCCGATACCCCTTGGGCGGAAGACATGACCTGCGTGTGATATGGCCGTTCCTGCCGATCATGCTGATCCTGGTGCTGCTCTCCGGTTTCAGCGTGGACATGCTGTCCGCCGCGCGCGCCTATGTCGGCGGAGAGAGCTTGTGGAGCAAGGGGCAGAAAGCAGCCGTGATGCACCTGATGCGGTACGCCGACAGCCATGACGAGGCGGAATTCCGCGCCTACGAACGCGCGATCGCGGTACCGCTTGGCKACCGGCAGGCCAGGCTCGAATTTGCCAGCGATCGGCTTGACTACGACAAGGCCGCGGCCGGGCTGCTTGCCGGGGGCAATCACGTCGACGATATTTCCGGCATGATCCGGCTCATGCGCCATTTCGGGCGATTGCCGGCGATCGATCGCGCGCTTGCGATCTGGGGCCGCGCCGACAATGAAGTGCTGGCCCTGCGCGATCTCGCGGATCAGTTGCATGCCAGCGTGCGGGCCGAGGCGGCCGAGGCGGCAGATAAGGGTGAGATCAGGCTGCTCCTGCAACGCATAGGGGAAACGGACGACCGGCTCACGCCGCTGGAGGCGGCCTTCTCCTATTCGCTTGGCGAGATCTCGCGGCAGGTGCGCAATCTGCTGATGCCGGGCATCGGCATCGCGGCGATCCTCCTCATGCTTCCCGGCATCCTGATGGCGAACCGCTCCGTGCGCAAGGAACTGCTGCTGCGCGAAGCACTGGCGCGTAGCGAAGAGCGCCTGGCACTGGCGATCAGCGGCAGCAACGACGGGCTGTGGGACTGGGACCTGCGCAGCGATGCGCTTTATTTCTCGGCGCGCTGCGCGCAGATGCTCGGCTATGAGGAGCATGAGCTGCCAAGATTGCTCGGCACGGTACGCGCGCATTGCMATCCCGACGATCTTGCCTGCGTCGAGTCGCAGATGCGCCGGCATCTGCGCGAAGGCATTCCCTATGACTGCTCGTTCAGGCTGCGCAACAGGGCCGGTGGCTACCTGTGGGTGCGCTCGCGCGGGCGCATGGTGCGCGACGCCGCCGGTCACGCCCGGCGGATGGCGGGCTCGCTTACCGATATCAGCGATCAGAAACGAGCCGAAGCACAACTGCTCGCCGAGAAGGAACGGGCACAGGTTACCCTCCAGGCGATCGGKGATGCCGTCATCACGGTCGACGTGCACGGCCATGTCGAYGCATTGAATCCGGCGGCGGAACTGCTGACCGGGTGGCACAGCGCGGACGCGAAAGGCAGGCCGCTGCATGTGGTCTGTCCGCTGAGCGATGAGGCCAGCCGGAGTCCGTTGACAGGATTGGGGGCCGCCGTGCTGCAGAAGACGTGGCCGCGGTTCTCCACGTTGCTGCTGGAGCGGCCCGAGCGCGCCMCGATCGCGGTCAAGCTGTCGGTGGCGCTGATCCATCATGCCGACCGGACCTGCACTGGCGCCGTGCTGGTGCTGCACGATGTCAGCAGCGAGCGGGCCGACGCCGCGCGCCTGTCCCACGAGGCCAGTCACGATGCATTGACCGGGCTGGTCAACCGCATCGAGTTCGAACGCCGCCTGGCCGAAGCAATGCGGCGCGTTCGCAGCGAAGACTGCACGCATACCCTGATGTACCTCGACCTGGACCAGTTCAAGGTAGTCAACGACACTTGCGGCCATGCCGCCGGAGACGAACTGATCCGGCAGCTCGCGGTCGTCATGCGCGCCACGTTGCGGGAATCGGATACCCTGGCGCGGCTGGGCGGCGACGAGTTCGGCGTGCTGCTCGATGGCTGCCATGTCGACAATGGCGAGCGCGTGGCCGAAGCCATGCGCGAGGCGATTGCACGTTTTCGCTTCGTGCATCGCCAGCGCACTTTCGCCGTGAGCGCGAGCATCGGCATGATCAGCCTGGATCGCGACATGTCCCAGGTGGCCGAGGCGCTCAGCGCCGCCGATGCCGCCTGTTACCTGGCCAAGGAGCGGGGGCGCAACCGCGTCCAGGTATATCGCMAGCGTGACGAGGCCGTGCGCGCGCTGCACGGCGAGATGGAATGGGTGAGCCKGATCCACACCGGCCTGGAAGCCGGCCGCTTCTGCCTGCACGCTCAGGAGATCGCGCCCTTGCAGGCCGGCGGCGCACAGGGCCGGCATGTCGAACTGCTCTTGCGCATGCTCGATGACGCCGGGCAACTGGTTCCGCCCATGGCATTCATTCCTGCCTGCGAACGCTACAACCTCATGCCCGCGCTGGATCGCTGGGTGATCGAAGCCGGGTTTGCCGCGCTGGCGGGCTGCCTTGGTGACCGGCCGGGCGATATCGCGGTATGCGGGATCAACCTGTCCGGAGCGTCCCTGGGCGACCAGCTCCTGCCTGCCTATATCGCCGAGCGCGCGGCGCGCCACGGCATTCCCCTGCGGCACGTCTGTTTCGAGATCACGGAGACGGCGGCCATCGGCAACCTGGCGCAGGCCGCCACCTTCATCGAGCAACTGCAGGACAAGGGGTGCAGCTTTGCCCTCGACGATTTCGGCGCCGGCATGTCGTCCTTCGCCTATCTCAAGCACCTGCCGACGGAGTACATCAAGATCGATGGCGGCTTTGTCAACGAGATGTTCGGCGATCCGGTCAATCTGGTGGTGATCGAGGCAATTCAGCGCATCGCCAATGCCATGGGCAAGAAGACCATCGCCGAATGGGTGGACAGCGATGCGAAGCTCGCAAAGCTGCGCGCCCTTGGCGTGGACTATGCACAGGGCTTCGGCGTGGCCAGGCCCGGGCATTTCGCTGGCCCGCGCGAGGCCGCGCAGGCTGGCTAGTCAGTCGCCTCCGGTCGCTTCCGGTCGCATCCGCACGGCAGCGCGCCGGCGCAAGGGTGTCGCTGCTAGGATGCGAGCGTCCACTTGGCCTTGCCGTTGAGCTTGGCCAGGTTGAGGGCCTTGTCGGCGGCCGTGAGCGCGCCCATGACGTCGGTGCCATGCTCCGGAATGAGTGCGACCCCGACGCTGACGCCGATCCTCACCGAAACATTGGGCGCCAGCGTGAAGGGGGCGGGCACTTCGCTGATCAGCCGGTCGGCGAACAAGGCGACGCCGGCTTCGTCGCGGGCGCGCACGATGACGACGAATTCGTCCCCGCCGATGCGAAAGACCATGTCGTCCGGACCTTTCAGCGCATCGAGCCACTTGCCTAGCGTCACCAGCAGCTGGTCGCCGGCCTCATGTCCGTGCCGGTCGTTGACGGGCTTGAAGCCGTCCAGGTCCATGTACAGGACCGCCGTCTTTCCTTCGTCGATCTGGTCCGCCTTGTACAAATGCGCGGACGCGTGAACCAGTCCCGCTCGGTTCGGCAGGCCGGTCAGGGCGTCATGGCGCGCGCGATGGTCGTTTTCCCGCTCCGCCTTCATCGTCGATACCAGCAGCCGGTTCAGGTGGAAGGCTGCGATGCTCATGGCAACGAGATAGAACGGGATCTGCACGAGCGTCAGGCGCAGCACGGTCTCGTCCGAAAGCAGGGCGGCGATGCAGCAGGGCCCGAGGGACAGCAGGATCATGATCGCGACCAGCCGCGGCGCGCCAAAATTGCGGAAGCAGATGCCGCCCACCATGGCGGCCGCGGACAGGCAGGAAAGCGTTGCCGCCACCCAGTCCGAGCTGAGGATGCTGATGAACGCACCGTAGCCCACGCTCGCGCCCCACAGCACGGCGAGGATCACGTAGACATCGGTGAAGGTATGGCGGCCCGCCGCCGAAGCGCGGTGCGCCGCGACCAGGAGGCACAGGCGCGTGCCGCAGAGCAGGATCTCGATGACGACCCACGCAAGGAAGGCCGTGCTGGGGTCCCGCCAGGCGATCGCCATGGCGACGGCGATGGTGTTGAGCACGCCGCCGGCGAAGATGGGCAGGGTGCCGAACAGGCTTCCGATCAGCTTTACGCGAATGTCTTCGKGAACGTTCGGGCCGGGGTCGCACAACCACGTTGTAGAACGCCAGCGTGGCAGGCTGAAAGCCGCTGTTTTCATGTCCCTCCATTCCCGTGAATGCMGCGCTTGGATTCGCCGGTTCGCGTTGCACGAATCGGAAAGGCTGGATTCTATCGGATTCATCGCGGCAAGGGCACAGAAGGCGACTTGGCAGGTTGCGCATCCGATTCCCCCTAAGGAGGGGTGTCGGGTGGCGGCACGGCCGGTCCGCACGGGGGCGCCCGGCACGTGGAGGCGGCGGGATCGGACTCGAACGGGCCGCAAAGCGAATCTTCCCCCACGGATTGTCGTGAACCGCGCTTGCATGCCGATACGAGAAAGCGGTGCTTCGGGGCCGGCCATTGCGCCATTGCCGTCTATGCTTTAGCTCATCTCAGTTTGTCGCGCCMCGATACGGATGCTCGTGCGGGACCGGAAGGAGGCCAGGGGATGAACGCGCAAACCAGACGGGCGAAAGCCTTGGGCCAGATAGTTTTGGCCATCTGCGGGGGCGGCCTGTGCATGCCGGCATCGAACGCGCAACAAGCGCAACCCGCCGGGCCGGTCGTGCATGCCGATCCGGCGGTGATCGTGGAAACACTGAAAGCCGTTGCAGGCGATCCCCCAAAGGCACGCGCCAGCTTTGCMAAAGGCCAGTGCGTGCGCGGCACCTATGCCCCGTCGCCGCAGGCCGCCCAGGTCACCCGGTCACTGAGCTTCACGCGGGCGTCGCCCGTCATTGGCCGGTTCTCGCTTGGCGGCGGCAACCCGAACGTGGCGGACACCAACAAGCTGGTGCTGCGTGGCTTCGCGTTCAAGCTGGGTGAGGCCGGCCATACATCGGACATCCTGGTGGAGAACGCGCCGGTGCACTTCGCGAAAACGCTCGACCAGATGCTCGCCTTCCTCAGGGCGCGCGTTCCGGGGCCGGACGGCAAGCCGGATCCGGAGAAGGTCAAGGCATTCTCCGCCGCCAATCCGGAAACGCTGAACCAGGCCAGCTTCGTCGCCGCCAGACCGCTTCCCGCCAGCTTCGCGGGAACGACCTACTGGGGCGTCCATGCGTTTCCCGCCACCAATGCCAGGGCGGAAGTGCGCTTCATCAAGTTCAAGGTCGTTCCGCCCGGCGGGGACGTGACGCTGTCGGACGAGCAGGCCAAGGACAAGCCGGCGGATTTCCTCTACCGGGATCTCGAGGCGCGGATCGCCGCGGGTGGCTTCAGGTTCGACGTGCTGGCCTTGCTGGGCCGTCCCGGGGATCCGACCATGGATGCGACMATGCGATGGCCGGACGAGGATAGCCGCGAATCGGTACGGCTGGGCACGATCACGATCAATGCGATCGAGAACAACGCACCGTGCGACGAAACCATCTTCAACCCGAGCAATCTTGCCGACGGCATCGGGCGCCCGCCCGATGAAATCTTCGCGGCCCGCCAGGCTGCCTATGCCATCTCGCTGGCACGCAGACGGGCGCAGGCGCAGCAGTGAGCGCACCGGATCCGGCCGCCACAGCCTCAGCCACCGCCTCAGGCGGCTACGGCCGTCAGGCCACCGCTTCGATGGCCGCCACCGCCCGCTCGGCCGCCGGCGACAGCGTACGCTGCGCCAGCCGCACGATGGCGAAGCGCAGGCCGTTCGCCGGAATCTCCTGCGTATCGAGCTGGGCCAGCGTGCCGGCTTCCAGTTCGGCGCGCAGGGCGCGCGTCGGCGCCAGCAGCACCACGTCGGAATGGCTGGTCAGGTGTGTCAGCGCACGGAAATCGTTGCTTTCGACCTGCAGTGGCAGGTCCTCGCCGGGTTTGCAGCGCAGCAGCCGGCGCAGGCGCTCATGCGTTTCCGCCGGGAACAGCACGGATACCAGGGCCACCTGGCGCAATTGCGCGGGCGTGACCGGCGTGCCGCAGAGCGGGTGGCCGGCACGCACGAAATAGCCCGCCGGCTCCGGCCGCAGGGGCTTCATCTCCAGCTCCGCCACCACGGGGATGGTACTTTGCTCCACCACCAGGAAATCCAGCTTTTCCGCATTCAGGCCCGCCAGCAGCGCCGCGGCATGATTGACCTCGGTCGCGATGCGCAGCTTCGGCCAGTCGCGATGCAGGGCGCACAGCATGTCGGGCAGCAGGATCGCCGCCGGGAACGGGCCCAGTCCGAGCCGCACGCTGCCCATCTMATGCTGTTGCACCAGGGCCAGGTCGCGCTCCAGGCAGTGCGTCTCGAACAGGATGCGCCGCGCTCTTTCCGTCACCATCCTGCCGGTCGTGGTCAGTGTCGCGCCGCGCGCGCCCCGGTCGAACAGGGCCACGCCTGCCTCGTCTTCCAGGGCCTGGATGCTGCGCGTGAGCGCCGGCTGGCTCAGGTGGACGCGGCGGGCGGCGCCGGCCAGCGATCCTTCCTCGGCCACTGCGATCAGGTGTTCAAGCCGCTTGAGGTTCAAGGTATGCGCTCAATGCATCGATGGGATACGTATTTTGCAATTGAATTATATGTGTGGGAAGGCTCAAATAAGCGTCTCGCTGTACCCTCCGAGGCTTTCCATCCATGATGCTCGTTGCCCGCCCCCTTGCGCTCGCCCTTGCCGCCGCGTCTGCCGCGTGGTTTGCCACCCACCCGGGCGCCGCGCGTGCCGCCGGACCTGCCACCCCCCTGACGGCCAGCGCCAATGCGGCGTGGCAGCAGGCGCTGCCGTTCAATGACCGCCAGGATTTCGAAGATGCCCGCCGCGGCCTGGTGGCGCGCTTTCCCGAACGCGTCATCCGCGCCGCGGATGGCCGCGTGGTATGGGACTTCGATCCCTACGCCTTCGAGCAGGGCGCGGCGCCGCCCACGGTGAACCCGAGCCTGTGGCGGCTGGCGCAGGTCAACAACGAAGCCGGCCTGTTCAAGGTCACCGACCGCCTGTACCAGGTGCGCGGCGCCGATATCTCCAATATGGACATCGTCGAGGGCGACACCGGCCTGATCGTGATCGATCCCTTGCTGAGCGCCGAGACGGCGCGGGCCGCCCTGGACCTGTACTACGCCAACCGGCCGCGCAAGCCGGTAGTCGCGGTCATCTACACGCACAGCCACGCCGATCACTTCGGCGGGGCCAAGGGCATTGTCAGCGAAGACGACGTGAAACGCGGCAAGGTCGCTGTCCTGGCGCCGGCCGGTTTCATGGAAGAGGCCGTCAGCGAAAACGTGCTGGCGGGCAATGCCATGGGCCGGCGCGCACAGTACATGTACGGTACCCAGTTGCCGCAGAGCGCCACCGGCCTGGTCGATGTCGGCCTGGGCAAGGCGACCGCGCGCGGCACCATTACGCTGCTCGCGCCCACCGACCTCATCGGCAAGAGCATCGATACGCGGCGTATCGACGGCATCGACATCGAATTCCAGCTCACGCCCGGCACCGAAGCGCCGGCGGAGATGAACCTGTACTTCCCGCAGCTGCGCACGCTGTGCATCGCCGAGAATGCCGTGCGCACACAGCACAACCTGCTGACGCTGCGCGGTGCCCAGGTGCGCGATGCCAAGGCCTGGTCGTATTACATCGGGCAGTCCCTGCAGCGCTACGGCGAGCGCACCGACATCCTGATCGGCCAGCATCACTGGCCGACCTGGGGGCGCGGGCAGATCGTCGAGATGCTGTCGGACCAGCGCGACATGTACGCCTACCTGAATGACCAGACGCTGCGCCTGATGAACCAGGGCCTGACGCCGCTGGACATTGCCGAGACCCTGAAGAAGCTCCCCGAGCCGCTGGGCAGCAAATGGTACGCGCGCGATTACTATGGCTCGGTCAGTCACAACGTGCGCGCCGTCTACCAACGTTATCTCGGCTTCTACGACGGCAACCCGGCGCACCTGAACCCCCTGCCGCCGGTGCAGGCCGCCAGGAAGACCATCGAATGGATGGGGGGCGCCGAAGCGGTGCTCGCCAGGGCCCGCGAGGCCTATGCCCGCGGCGAATACCGCTGGGTGGCGCAGATCGGCAACGAGCTGGTGTTCGCCGATCCCGACAACGCCGCCGCCCGCGCGCTGCAGGCCGATGCGCTCGAGCAACTCGGTTATCAGAGCGAGAACGCCACCTGGCGCAACGTCTATCTGACGGGCGCGCAGGAACTGCGCGATGGCGTCGACAAGAAATTCTCCGGCGGGCTGGGGTCGCCCGACCTGATCCGTGCGCTGACGGTGCCGAATTTCTTCGACTTTCTCGCCGCGCGCCTGAATGCCGACAAGGCCGCCGGCAGGCAGATGACGCTGAACTGGAATTTCACCGATCTGCAGCAGCGCTATGCAATGACCTTGCGCAACAGCGCCCTGACTTACCTTGCCGACACGCAGGCGGCGCAGCCCACCGCGACCATCACACTGGAAAAATCCACGCTCGACAAGATCAGCCTCAAGCAACTGAGCGTGGCCGATGCGGTGCAGGGCGGCGCGATCCGCATCAGCGGGGACCCGCGCGCCGTCACGTCGCTGTTCGGCATGCTGGACAGCTTCGATCCGCGCTTCAATATCGTCACGCCGCAGCCGCTGCGCTGAGGCGGCAGCGGCCTGTACCGGCCCTCCTGTCAGCCACGCGGCAGGGAGGCCGCCGGCAGCCTATCCGTGCCGCCTCTCCGGATACAACGCTTCGAGCCGCGCGCGCACCGCGGAGATGTGGTCGCCCGCATTGGCCACGGCTTCCTGCAGTTCGGCCGACGTGCAGTTGAGCGCCATGCACCAGTACTGCACTTCGACGCCGTCCATGGTGTTCACGCGGCCCGGGTCCAGGGGCCTGAAGTCCTTCAGATCGTGGCTCATGCGCATCTCCGGGCGGTTGCAGGCCTCGTCGGAGGACTGTCGCGCATTGCATTGTAGTCGGCCCGATACGGTCCGCCGCACCGAAATTCGCAGGCGGCTCGCGTGGTCCTTTAGCCGCCCGAGGGTTCGGTGCGCCCGGCTTGGTCAGGCAGGGCCAGCGATTGCGGCAGTTCGCGCACGGTGGCGCGGCACGCGAAATAGTAGAGCGCCGCGGGCACGATGAGGCCGATGATCCATGAGATATCGACGCCGCCGAGCGTGTCCACCAGCGCGCCGGTATAGAAGCCCGTGGCGATGAACGGCAGTTGCACCAGCACGCCKAGCGCGTAGACCGCGATGCCGGTCAGGTTCCAGCGGCCGTAGCGCCCGTCGGGATCGAACAGGGCGGGTATGTCGTAGCGCTCGCGGGTGACGAAATAGTAGTCGACCAGGTTGATGGCGCTCCACGGCGTGAAGAAAGCCAGCAGGAACAGCAGGAAGGCCGAGAACTCCTTGAGAAAGGCGCGCTCGCCGGCCAGCGCCAGCACCGCGGACAGGCCGGCCATCAGCAAGATGAAGAACAGCCGCGTGCGGCCCGCGATGGTGCGCCTTCCGGTGAAGCCGGTGAGGATGGCGGCGACGGACATGACGCTGCCGTAGGCATTGAGGGTGGTGATGGTGAGTTTGCCCAGCGCAATGGTGAGATAGAGCAGGGCGGCCACCGCGCCGGTGGCGCCGAGGCCGACGATAAAGGCCACTTCATGGCCGGCGAAGCGGTCGCCGGCCAGCGCGGCGGCGAAGACCCCGAACACCATGGCGATCTGCGCGCCTGCCACGGAGCCGATGCCCACCGCCAGGAACGTCTTGAGCGCGGAKGTGGAGCGCGGCAGGTAGCGTGAATAGTCCGCCACGTAGGGGCCGTAGGCGATCTGCMACGAGGCCGACAGGGACACGGCCAGCAGGAACGACGCTACCGTGAAGTGCCGCCGCTGCAGCAGCGCGCCGATGTCGTGTCCGTGCAGCAAGCTGGCGAACAGGTACAGGAAGGCCAGTACGCCGACCACGCTGGCGATGCGGCCCATGGCATGGATGGTGCGATAGCCCAGCGTGGCCAGCAGCACGACCATGGCCGCGAACACCAGGATGGCGCTGCCGTTGCCGATATGCAGCAACTGGCCCAGGGCCTGGCCGGCCAGCACCATGCCGCTGGCGGAGAAGCCTATGTACATCACGCACACCAGCACCAGCGGGATGACGGCGCCGTACACGCCGAACTGCACGCGGCTGGAGATCATCTGCGGCAGGCCGAGCTGCGGGCCCTGCGCGCCATGCAGCGCCATCACCGCACCACCGAGGAGCTGGCCGGCGAACAGCCCGATCAGCGACCAGAACACGTCGCCCCCKAGCACTACCGCCAGCGCGCCGGTGACCACCGCCGTGACCTGCAGGTTGGCGCCGAGCCACAGCGTGAACTGGCTCGACAGGCTGCCGTGCCGCTCGGCGTCGGGGATGAAGTCGATCGAGCGGCGTTCGACCAGCGTGGGCGCGGGTGCGGCGCCGGGGCGATGCGCCTTGTCATCGGTTGTCATGTCTGTCTCCTGCATCGGGGTGCGCCGCCGTGCGGCAGTGCCGCCGGCGGTCGAATCATGGATTGGCAGCCTGGCGGCGTTGCTCAGGCAAAGGCCGCGCGCGCGATCACGGTGCGCTGGATTTCGGAAGAGCCTTCATAGATGCGCAGGATGCGTGCGTCGCGCACCAGGCGCTCCAGCGGCATCTCGCGCGTGAAGCCGTAGCCGCCGTGGATCTGCAGCGCGGTGTCGGTGACGAAGCCCACCGTCTCGGACGCATAGAGCTTGGCCATGGAGGCATGGTCCGTGAAGGGCTGGCCCGCGCCGCGCCGCACGGCCGCCTGCAGTGTCAGCAGCCAGGCGGCCTCGAGGCGCGTGCGCATGTCGGCGAACATCCATTGCAGGCCTTGCTTGCGCGAGAGCGGCTCGCCGCCCACGTGGCGCTGCCTGGCCCAGCCGGTGGCGGCCTCGAGCGCGGCTTCGGCGATGCCGAGGCTGGTGGCGGCCACGTCCAGGCGACTGTTGTCGAGCACCTTCATGGCGGTGCGAAAGCCGCTGCCTTCGGCGCCGAGGCGGTTGGCGGCGGGCACGAAGCAGTCGAGCGCCACCTCGTGCGCGGGGGCGCCGCGGATGCCCATCAGCTTTTCCGCCGGGGCCACGTCCACGCCCTCTGTGTGCCGGTCGACCACGAAGGCACTGATGCCGCGCGTGCCGGCATCGGGATCGGTCTTGGCGTAGACCACGATAAAGTCCGCCGMGTTGGCGTTGGAGATGAAGTGCTTCACGCCGCGCAGCCGGTAGCCGTTGCCTTCGGGCGTGGCGCGCGTGGCCATGTCGGCAGGGTTGGAGCCGGCGCGCGGCTCGGTCAGCGCGAAGGCGCCGAGCCTGGTGCCGGCGGCGGCGTCCGGCAGGTAGCGCGCGCGCAGGTCGTCGTCGCCGCCGATCAGGATCGAGTCGGTGGACAGGTAGTGCGCGCCGATCATCGACGAGGTGGAGGCGCAGGCCTTGGCGATTTCCACCAGCGAGAGGATCAGCGCCACGGGCGAGGCATCGATGCCGCCCCAGCGCTGCGGCAGGTTCATGCCCATCACGCCGAGTTCGGCGAGCTGGGGCACGTAGCGCGTGGACGGGATTTCGTCGCGGTCCACCTCCGCGGCCCTGGGTGCGAGTTCAATGCGGGCGAAACGCCCGATGGCGTCGGCCATTTCGATGTCGGCCGGCTGTACGCCCAGTCGTTCATGCATGTTGATTCTCCAGTTTGGTTCAGGCGTGCGCGGGGGTGACTGCATCCGGTCCGAATGCGCCGCTGGCACGCAGGGCGCGGGCATCCCCGGCGGTGATGCCGAGCGTGCGCAGGATGGCGTCGGTGTGCTGGCCGAGCGCGGGCGCGCGGCATGCGCGGTTGGCGGCCTGGCCAGAGAACTTCACCGGCTGGGTAGGCACGCGGGCCGCGCCGCCTTGCGCGTCCCGCACCTCGCTGAGCAGGCCGCGATGTCCGGCATGCTCGCTTTCGAGCGCCTGCTTGACGTTGCGGATCGGCGCGACGGGGATGCCCGCGGCGCCAAGGGTGTCATTGACCTGCGCCACCGTGCGGGTGGCGGACCAGTGCTCGATGCACGCGCGCAGATCGGCTTCATGGCTGCAGCGCGTGTGGTCGTCGGCGAAGCGCGGGTCGCTCGCCAGCGCGGGCTGGCCGATGGCGCCGGCCAGCGCGTGGAACAGCTTGTTGTTCAGCACCGCCACCACGTAGAAGCCGTCCGCGGCACGGTAGGCGCCGAACGGCGCGGACGACGGATGGCGGTTGCCCACGCGGCGCGGCGCCAGGCCGGTGGCGGCATAGCGGGCGACCAGCGTGGCGCTCAGGCTGAGCGTGGCGTCGAACATCGAGACATCCACGTGCGTGCCCTGGCCGGTCTTGTGGCGCGCCAGCAGGGCGGCCAGGATGCCCCAGGAGGCGAACAGCCCGCTCACCACGTCGGAGACCGCCTCGCCCAGCACGGTGGGCGGGCCGTCCGGCGACCCGGTGGCGTCCATCAGGCCGCACAGGGCCTGCAGGATGATGTCGTAGGCGGGGCGGTGCGATTCGGGGCCGGTCTGGCCGAAGCCCGAGACGCTGGCATACACCAGCGCCGGATTGAGCGCCTGCAGCGCCGCGTAGCCGATGCCCAGCTTGTCCGCCACGCCCGGGCGGAAATTCTCCACCACCACGTCGGCCTGCGCGCACAGCGAGCGTGCCAGCGCGAGTCCGGCCTCGGCCTTGAGGTCGATGACGATGCTCTGCTTGTTGCGGTTCATGGCGGAGAACAGGCCGCTCTCGCCGCCAGCGAAGGGGCCGACGGCGCGATAGTCGTCGCCGCCGGGTGGTTCGATCTTGATCACTTCGGCGCCGAGATCGGCGAGCAGCGCCGTGCAGTAAGGCCCGGCCAGCACACGGGAGAAGTCGATCACGCGGATGCCGGCCAGCATGCCGGCGGGATTCGGGTCGGGATGGGTCATTGCTTGCGCCTCCAGGTCTTGTCTCGAACGCTGTCTCGAACGCTTGTCGCGACGCTTGTGCGCCGGCGTCGCCGCGCGGACCGCGTTCCTGTGACCTGGATTCTGTGCATCGATGGCTATCAAGTAAAATATGGAAATCAACTAGTACCTATACGATTTCCTGATGCGTATCTCCCTGCGCCTGTTGCGCTACTTCGCCGCGGCCGCCGATACCGGCAGCACGACRGCCGCGGCGCGGCAGCTCAATGTGTCGCAGCCTTCGATCTCGGTCGCCATCCGGGAGCTGGAAACGCTGTTCGAGGCAGCGCTGTTCGCGCGCGATGCGGGATCGAAGATGACGCTGACCCGCTTCGGGGTGCAGAAGCTGGCCGAAGCCAGGGAGATCCTGCGCGCGGCTTCCGCGTTCGAGGCCGGCAAGAGCGGCGACGGCKCCGCGGGCGAGGTGCAGATCGGCGTGTTCAGCACGCTGGCGCCGGTGTACCTGCCCTTGCTGCTGCGCATCGCACGGGAGCGTTATCCGAACCTGAYGGTGCGCTTTGTCGAGGGCGACCTGGCGCAGCTCGAAGACTGGCTGCACAGCGGCCATATCGAGTTCGCGCTGACCTACGATGTGGGGCTGCCCATCGAGATCGAGCGTGAATGCCTGGCCGAACTGCGGCCGTACGGGCTGGTGCCGGCCGGATCCAGGCTCGCCCGGGGGCGCGGCGGCGTATCGCTGCACGCGCTGGCGCAGGAGGCGCTGATCCTGATCGACCTGCCGCACAGCCGCGAATTCCTGATGGCGCCGTTCTGGCAATTCGGGCTGCAGCCCGAGGTCCGCTACCGCGCGACGTCGCTGGAGCTGGCGCGCAGCATGGTGGCCAACGGGCTGGGCGTGGCGTTGCTGATCACGCAGGCGCCGGCCGCGGCGCAGACCGTCGGCGTGGTGGAGCGGCCCATCCGCGAGGAAACCGTGCGCCAGCCGCTGGTGATCGCGCGCTCGGCGCGCGCATCGCGCAGCCCGGCTTCGGAGCTGCTGGCCGGCTGCGCGCGCGAGGCGGTGGGCGAGGCGATGGCGGCGCAGGCCGCGCGCCGGGGGCGCACGCGTGCAACGGCATGACGCAGATCGCCACGCGGAGAGCCGCGGGCGGTCTGGTGCGGCTTTCGCGGTCAGGCGCGAAAGGTCTTGAACCTCAGTTCCCGAACGGGATCGTCAGTTCCGTCCCGTTCGTGTCCACCATGAAGATACGCTTCATGGCGCCCCTGCCATTCGCTTGGTGGATGCGGGATCAGGCTCCTGCCTGCGAGCGGCGCAGCCATTCGTCGAGACCGATATGGCCGAGGCGCGCCTCGCCTAGCGGCACGAGCGAAAACTCCTCGACCAGGCCGCCGAAATATCGGGCCTCGGGGTCACGCGCCACCTCACGCGGGTCGCCGACGGCCTTCAGGTAACGAGCGACGATTTCGTTGAACGGCGCGCGTTCCGGACCCGCGATCTCGACGGTGCCGCCCTTCGGCGCCGCGAGCGCCACATCGGCAACGATGGCGGCAACGTCGTCCGCCGCGATGGGCTGGAACAGGCCGGGCGAAATCCTGACGACGTTTCCATCCGCGCCCGAAGCGGCGATGCCGCCGAGGAATTCCAGGAACTGGGTCGAGCGGATGACGGTGTAGGGGATGCCGGAGGCTTCCACCAGTTTCTCCTGGGCGACCTTGGCGCGGAAATAGCCATTGTCGGGCGTCCGTTCGATCCCGACGATGGATAGCGCGACATGGTGCCCGACGCCCGCCGCGGCCTCCGCCGCGGCAAGGTTGCGGCCGGAGGTCTCGAAKAATTCCAGCACCGCCTTGTCTTCAAAAGAGGGCGAATTGGCGAGGTCGATCACGACCTGCATTCCGGCGAGGGCCTCCTTGAGCCCCTCGCCGGTGATGGTGTTGACACCGCTTTTGGGAGATGCGGCGACGACCTCGTGGCCGCCCTGGCGCAGGATGGCGACGGTCTTCGAGCCGATCAGGCCGGTACCGCCGATGACGATGATCTTCATGGTTCACTCTCCCATAACTGGGTTCGAATGGAGGCGAGGAAAAAATCGGATGCTCAAGTGGGTTAGCACGCGCCAACAAGAAAGTCAACGACAGGGACGTCAGGGTGACGGCGACCAGCCACGGCCTGGGTAACCCGGCGCGCGTACGGGGCGTTTGACAATAGTCAACCAGTCGTCTATCTTTCGCCCATCCACCTTTATCACCGAATTCGACATGCCCAGGCCCGCCAACCCCGAGATCCGCAACCGCCTGCTGACCGACGGCGGCCGTGTTGTCCACGAGCTGGGCTTCAACGGGGCCGGGGTGCAGGACATCGTGGCTGCCGCGGATGTCCCCAAGGGGTCCTTCTACAGCTACTTCGACAGCAAGGAAACCTTTGCCGCCGAAGTGCTCGAGGCCTATTGGGAGTCAATCGAACAACGCCATGGCAAAGTGATGTACGACGCTCGCATCAAGCCGCTGGAGCGCATCGAGACGCTGTTCGCATTGCTGGTGGACGATCATGCCGCGCAAGAATTCAGGCTTGGGTGCATGGTAGGTAATCTTTCCCTTGAGCTTTCCAATTCCAGTGTCGAAGTCCGGGGTGCCCTGGAGCGGATCCTGGCGCGCTGGGAAGGTATGGTTGTTGCCTGCCTCGATGAGGCGAAGACGCGCCGGGAGCTTGCTGCGGATCATGATTCCGCGCAGCTCGCGGCCATCATCGTCGAGGCCTGGGAGGGCGCGGTGCTGCGCAGCAAGGTCGAGCGCAATGGCGAGGCCTGCCGACGTTTTCAGCAGGTCACCCTCAAGCGGCTGCTGGGCTGATTTTTTTACCTTTTTAAATAGACGACTGGTCGTGTATTAATTTTGCCGGATTCGAACCGGCTTACCATGAGAGGTACTTTCCCATGTGCAATCACCACACCCGGTATGCGGATCCCGTTGACCCGGCTCTGCCGAAGGCCGGCCTCACCCTCGATCTATCGCGCACTGCGCTCGTGGTCATCGACCCGCAGATCKACTTCATGAGTCCGGAAGGCCGTAGCTGGGGCGTTGTCGGAGAAAGCGTGACGGAGCAAAACCTGGTCCCCAACCTTATCCGTCTGTTCCAGGGCGCGAAGCAGGCCGGCATCACCGTTGCCATTTCTCCCCACTATTACTATCCGCACGATCACACGTGGAAAGTGCAGGGTCCCGCGGAGCGGTTCCAGCATGCCGTCGGYATGTTTGACCGCCCTGGCGCGCTGACGGTGGACGGATTCCGCGACTCGGGTGCGGATTTCATGCCGGAGCTCAAGCCCTACATCGAGGACGGCAAGACGATTATCTGCTCAACGCACAAGCTCTACGGCCCGCAGACAAACGACCTCGTTCTGCAGTTGCGCAAGCAGCGGGTCGACCAGGTGATCCTCGCTGGCATGGCCGCCAATCTCTGCGTCGAATCCCATTTGCGGGATCTGCTGGAGCAGGGCTTCGAAGTTGCGGTGGTGCGCGATGCGGTGGCCGGTCCGAAGGTGCCGGAGGGCGACGGCTATCACGCGGCCCTGGTCAATTTCCGCTATCTCGCGAACGCGCTCTGGGATACCGAAGAAACCGTGCGACGGCTGGCGGGAAGCGTGGACATCGCGGCGTAGTCCCGGCGATGCCCGCGCAAGTCTGCATCCCGAAAGCGCCGGCAACGAGCGACGCAGATCCGCTATTGCGGTGAGTCGCTCCCTCCGTGATGCGCGCCGTTGGCGCAGGGTTCGGCGCCTTCGCATCGGTATCCGCATCATTGCTTTGTGTTGATGCGGATAAAGATGGGGGTGTGGGAATTAAAGATCCGTTTTAGCGGGGGTCGTGTTTTGATTTTTGCCAACAAATCGATATTTGTTGGCAATGTGTGAGCGGAAGATTCAAAGCGGCAAAGCACGAAAAAAAGCCACCGCAAGGCACTGCGATGGCTGAAAGCTCCCGTTTCAGGTGGAGCGTCGATATGCGCGTGCGGCTCAGAAGCGGTGGCGGATGCCGGCGACGACGCCGGTCTGGTTCTTGCCGGGGATCACGCTGGTGKGCGCGCCGGTCGCCGGGTTGAGGCCGTTCAGGCCGAGTCCCGAGCCATTCCTGTTGCGTGCGTAGCCCGCGTTGATGTACACGTCGGTGCGCCTGGAGAAGGCATAGTCGGCGGAGGCGGCAAACATCATGGGGTCTGCGTTGCTGTTCCTGAAGTCCGTGTAATAGGCCGCGCCCGAGAGCGAGAGCGCGGGCGTTGCCTTGTAGCGCAAGCCGACCCAGTAGAGGTTGGAGCGGACGTCGCCACTGACGTCCCMGTTCAGCCAGCGATAGCCGATGTAAGGCGTCACCGGGCCGAATGCATAGCTGGCGCCGGCCGCCACGCGGCGGTCCTTGCGGTTGCGGGCGGCGACGGAGGTGCCCTGGTATTCGTCGTAGACCAGGCCGCCGGCAAATGCTTCGTTTTCGTAGTAAAGACTGGCGCCGAAGCTGCGGTCCACCTTGCTGTCGCCGGGGATCTCGCCGGTGCCGGTCCGGCCGAAGCTATACAGCGCGGCTACCGTGAGGCCGGCGAAGCTGTGGCGGTACTTGATGGCGTTGTCCGCCCGTCCCGCCAGCACGGCGTCGCTGCGGAACAGTGAATAGCGCGGCGCGAAGCCCATCGGGTCGAGCCGGATGGTGGTGTCGTACAAGGGCGTGGTTTGCCGCCCGAGGGTGATTTGCCCGAAGTCGCCGGCAAGGCCGACGAATGCGCCGCGATCGAACAGCCGGTTGCCGCTCTGGGCGCCCTCGTCGAGGTTGAAGCCGCTTTCCAGGTCGAAGACCGCCTTCAGGCCGCGGCCCAGGTCTTCCGTCCCGCGCATGCCCCAGCGCGAAGTGGACATATTGCCGGACGACAGCCGGTACACGTTGCCGCTGCCGCTCGCGGCGGGCGCGTTGGAGAGGTACTCGACGCCCACGTCCGCCACGCCGTAGAGCGTGACGCTCGATTGCGCCGAGGCCGTAGCTGCGGTACCTGCCGTCACGGCAAGAAGGGCGGCCAGTTTGGTTGCGGAATATCTCGTCTTCCTCATTGTTATTCTCCAGCTGGTAATTATTAGAAATAGAAAGAACAAGAGCTGGAGTCTATTCAGGAAGTCATTACGATTGGATTGCGCTGTGATGACAACTATTTCTGTTTTTTAGTCAAATTCCTAAATGGCTTGGATTKGTGGCTGGAGCCCCGTGTTATGAGACTCCGGGCGGAATTGACGCCATTCCCTTTGTTTTACGGATCGCATGGATTGGCGGCGGAATTGTTGGTGGAGAAAATGGTGGAAAATATTGATGAGAATAATCCGAGAAAATCCGAGTAATTCGATATGAATATTTGGCGTTGCAGATGCATCCGGGGAGGGCTTGCGCTTCGACGCCGGCTATTTCGTGCCGTGATCCATTACCCGCTGCTACGCATGGGCGATCACGGCTCCGCGACGGTGAGCCGGTAGCGAGCCGCTGGCCTCCAGATGGCTTTGCCGGTCAGGCACCCCCCACCTCGCCGCCATTGACTCTGGTGTGGACGATAATTAACATGTTGCCGGATTATTCTTAGCGGCGGATGCCGGGCTTTGCCTTGCGTGCGCCACCATCGGAGCGTGCATGGTTCGCAAGCTGTTGGTACCGGGCGCAGCGCCGGATATGGGGTTGCTGGTGAAGGCGCGTCCGCAGGCGGCAACCGCGATGTCAGGGACCCTTCGCCATCGATGGAATATTTTCCCCGTCCCGCCCGTTTACCGTAGGGGCAGGGTGCGTGCCGGGCGCGTGCCGGCCGCATTCGGGTGGACTATGCTGAATAGGTTTCTGCCCGTGGAAACAGGGTCCGCGCCGACGCTGGAGAATCGCCATGCAATACCGCCTGCCAAGATGGATGGCCGCGTCAGCGGTCGCGATCGCGCTAAGTGCCTGCGCGTTTCTGGACCCCGTCCAGACTGCGCAGAAAATGATCGGCAACCCGCAGACTTCCGTGCGCGAGACCTTTGGCGCGCCCACMGAGACTTATCAGCTCGCCGGCGGCACCAGCCGCTGGATCTATTCGAAACAGCCTCTCGGGCATGAGGTCTATGCGGCGGATTTCGATGCCGGCGGCAATCTCGCCAGTTTCCGCCAGATGCTGACCGAAAAAGAGATCTACGAGGCGCGGCCAGGCGTCTGGACCAAGCGTGACGTGGCCGAGCGCTTCGGCCTGCCACGTGAGCCCGTCCAGTACTACCCCCTCATGAAGCGCGAGGCATGGTCCTACCGGCTCTACGCCAGTGGCTACCTGCCGGCCCATTTCAGCGCTTATTTTGACGACAGCGGCGTGCTGGACCGCACCATGATCATCGTCGACCCGCTTGGCGGCGACCGCAGCCGCAGCAAGTGATCCAGGCCGGCTGACCGCGATTCCGGCATTCGGCACGGGGCGCGATGCCCCGGCTGCCTGGCGCGCCGCGCTGCACGTCCTCCGCGTGCCGACGCGTGCCGGCGTTGCGGGGACAAAGTGGAAACCTGGCCCGCTCGCTTTATTCGGGGAACGTCCCCGGCAACCCGGCCCCTGTCCGCATCCAGAGGGAACGCCGGRCGCCTTTCCCTGTCTATGTTGAGCATCCGCGTTACAATGTTGCCTTGCACCATTGGTGCGCGGCTCGCCCAAGGCGAGCTGCCGCGCCACCCGGACCGCTTTCGTACCGCCCCCAATCCATGCGATCCCTGCTGCTCCTGCTCACCGTCCTGTGCCTGTCTCTGTTGTCCTTCGGGGCAACKGCGAACGTGCGCGCGGTTGGCGCGCAGCCCGAGGCGGTACGGATGGAACTTCAGGATGCAGCGCTTTCCCGGACGCTCGACGAACTGGAAGACAGCGCCGACCTGGGCCGCGTGATCGCGCCGGGCGACGATGGCCTCACAGCCGAGTCGGAGCCTGATGCGGTGGCGCAGGAGGATCCTCCGGGCTACTGCGAGATCTGGTCCGCCGACCTGCTCGATCCGCTCGACCTGCTCGACGAGATCGAGGAATCCAGCGCGCTGTTCGCGCTGCCCAACGTACGCGTTTCGCTGCCACCCAGCGAGATCGCGCATCGGTTCCCCGCGCCCACGGCCCCGCTGCCGGCGGCGTTCTTCAAGCCTCCGATTTCCCTGATCTGACAGCCCTGGCAATCCTGGCGCGCTGCTGGCGCGCCCGGTATGCATTCCCATTGCCTGGGCGCCCGGGCCCGCTCGCGTTCGCGATCGCGGGCTGACCACCGGCGCGTGCTGCCTGCGCGCGGGTGGCGGGCGCGCAGCCGTTTTGCCTGCCCCCMTTTGTCATGCAGATCAAACAGATCACTATGTATTCCATGGTGGCGCTGCTGTCGCTCGGAGCCTTGCCGGCCCTGGCGGCGCAGACGTTCACCTTGCCGCAACTGCTGTCCTTGTCGCAGTCCACCAACAAGGGCGTCGAGGCGGCCCAGGCCGGCGTCGATGCCGCCAGCGCCGCGGTGACCAGCGCGCGCGCCTACCCCAATCCACAGGTGGAAGTGCTGTACGGACGCCTGTCGCCGCGCACGTCCGGCGTCGCCGGCGGCGCCGCGCCGACGGTGTCCGTCACCCAGAAGCTGGACTACCCGCAGCAGCGCAAACTGCGCGCGGACATTGCCGGGCGCAGCCTCGAGGCCACCGAAGCAGGCCGCCAGGCGTTCAAGGCCGAGCTGGCGGCACGGGTCAAGACCGCCTATTTCGAGGTGCTGCGCCGGGAGACCGAGCAGGCCGCGGCACGGGACGACCTKACGCTGATGCGGCAGATCCATGACCGCGCACGCGTGCGCGTGGAGGTGGGCGAGGCCCCGCGCTACGAACTGATCAAGGCCGAGACCGAGCTGCTGAGCACGCAGAAGACGCTGCAGAGCGCCCAGCTGCGCGTCAACCAGGCCAAGGCAACGCTGCGCCAGCAGGTCGGCGGCGCCATGCCGGCGGACTATTCGCTCGCCGGCAGTCTGGGCCAGCAAGCGCCGCTGCCGGCCCTGCCGGTGTTGCGCGACACGCTCAACGGCACCAACGCCGAGCTCGGCCAGCGCCGTATCGAGGCGGACCGCGCCAACCTGGCGGTGGACTACCAGCGGTCGCTGCGCCTGCCCGAGCTGGCGCTGCGCGCCAGCGCCGAGCGGCAGCCCGACAACACCGTCACCCAGGTCGGCCTGACCCTGACCATCCCGCTGTGGGACCGCCGCAAGGGCCCCGTGGGCGAGGCCACGGCGCACGCCATCCAGGCGCGCACCGCGCTGGAGCTGCGCGAGTTCGAGCTGATGCAAGAGCTGGAAACCGCCTACCGCCAGTACGAGATCACGCAGTCGCAGGTCGGCGCGCTGGAAGGCGGCATCGTGCGCCAGGCGGAGTCCGCCCTGGCGGTGGCCGAGTCGGCCTACCGCTTCGGCGAGCGCGGCATCCTCGATTACCTCGATGCCCAGCGCGTGCTGCGCGGCGCGCGCAGCGACCTGATCGCGGCCCAGTACGAACTGCAGACCGCCACCATCCAGATCGAGAAGCTGCTGTCGAGCGTGCCCGGCGAGCCCGCGGCGCCGATGGCTCCCGCGGCTCCCGCGGCTCCTGCGGTTTCTCCTGCTCCCACGGCACCTACGGAAAACAACTAAGCATGCGTCCCCATTTCCTTCTTTCCCTGACGGCAACCGCAGCCCTGCTGTTTTCCCTGGCCGGCTGCTCCGACGATCCCGCACCCGCCGCCGAGGCGCCCAGGCAGCCGCCGGGCGTGGTCAAGCCCGAAGCCAGC
This sequence comes from Cupriavidus sp. 05T41, assembly GCF_056396525.1. NCBI lineage: Bacteria > Pseudomonadati > Pseudomonadota > Betaproteobacteria > Burkholderiales > Burkholderiaceae > Cupriavidus > Cupriavidus sp. 05T41. The sequence goes on along the minus strand of NZ_JBFTLQ010000038.1, from coordinate 53,228 downwards.
CTGCAACAGACCCTGAAGGTGGCGCCGGTTGCCACCAGTGCCTTCAGCGAGGTGCTGCGCGTGGCTGGCCGCATCGATTTCGACGAACAGCGCGTGGCGCGCATCGGCGCCAGCGTGACCGGGCGCGTGACCGACCTCTACGGCATCCTTGGCCAGGAGGTCAAGGCGGGCCAGGTGCTGGCGCGCCTGCACAGCAGCGAGCTGGGTGCGGCGCAGATGGCCTTCCTCAAGGCCGAGGCGCAGACCGAACTGCAGGCCCGCAATGCCGAACGCGCGCGCCAGCTGTTCGCCGCCGACGTGATCGGGCGCGGCGAGCTGCAGCGGCGCGAGAGCGAGCTGGCGATTTCCTCGGCCGAGATGCGCGCCTACCGCGACCAGCTGCGCGTGCTCGGCATGTCGGCCGCGGCCGTGGCGCAACTGGCCAGGAGCGGCAGCATCGACTCCTATTCGCCGGTGTTCTCCAGCATCAGCGGCACGGTGGTGGAGCGCAACGTGGCGCAGGGCCAGGTGGTGCAGCCGGCCGATGCGCTCTATACCGTGGCAGACCTGTCGCGCGTGTGGGTGGTGGCGGAGGTGCCCGAGCAGCAGGCCGCGCTGGTGGCCGAAGGCCAGAGCGTGAACATCGAGGTGCCGTCGCTTGGCAACGGCGCCGGCCAGAAGCAGATCACCGGCAAGCTGATCTACGTGGGCCGCACGGTGAACCCGCAGACGCGCACGGTGCTGGTGCGCACCGAGCTGGAGAACCGCGAAGGGCGCCTCAAGCCCGCCATGCTGGCCAGCATGCTGATCAACAGCGCGCCCAGCGAGCAACTGGTAATCCCCGAATCGGCCATCGTGCGCGATGGCAACGACGAGCAGGTCTACGTKGAACAGGCCGCCGGCCTGTATCGCGTGGCCAAGGTCAAGCTGGGCGCGGAGAGCGACGGCATGCGTGTGGTGCTCAGCGGCGTGAAGGCGGGCGAGCGCATCGTGGTCGACGGCGCCTTCCATCTCGACAACGAGCGCAAGCGCCTGGAACAGGGGTAAGCAGCCATGATGAAATCCCTTGTGGAAGCCGCCATCAAGCAGCGGCTGGTGGTGTGCGTGCTGGCGGTGGTGCTGTTCTTCTTCGGCCTGCGCGCGGCGACCAAATTGTCGGTTGATGCCTTCCCCGACGTGACCAACGTGCAGGTGCAGATCGCCACCGAGGCCACCGGCCGTTCGCCGGAGGAAGTGGAGCGCTTCGTCACCGTGCCGATCGAAATGGCCATGACCGGCCTGCCCGGACTGGAGGAAATGCGCTCGCTCAACAAGGCGGGCCTGTCCCTGATCACGCTGGTCTTCACGGATGCGACGGATGTGTACTTCGCGCGCCAGCTGGTGATGGAACGCCTGATCGAAGTGGCCGGCCGTATGCCCGAAGGGGTGACGCCGGTGCTGGGGCCGGTCTCCACCGGCCTGGGCGAGGTCTACCAGTACACGCTGGACCGCGCCGACGACGGCGCCCGCGCGCTCACCACGGAGGAACTCTCCGAGCGCCGCATCGCCCAGGACTGGGTGGTGCGTCCGCTGCTGCGCTCCATCCCCGGCGTGGCCGAGATCAACTCGCAGGGCGGCTTCGTCAAGCAGTACCAGGTGCTGGTCAACCCGGACCGCATGCGGCATCAACAGATCACGCTGCAGCAGGTCTACCAGTCTCTCGCACGCAACAACGCCAACTCCGGCGGCGGCGTGCTGCCGCACTATGCCGAGCAATACCTGATCCGCGGCGTGGGGCTGGCCCGCGGCGTGGACGATATCGGCAGCATCGTGCTCAAGGAGGTGGCGGGCACGCCGGTCTACGTGCGCGACGTGGCCGACGTGACCATCGGCCACGAAGTGCGGCAGGGCGCGCTGGTCAAGAACGGCGAGACCGAATCCGTGGGCGGCATCGTGATGATGATGCGCGGCGGCAACGCCAAGGAAGTGGTGAGCCGCGTCAAGGCGCGCGTGGCCGAGATCAACGAGCGCGGCATGCTGCCCGGCAAGCTGCAGATCGTGCCGTACTACGACCGCAGCGAACTGGTGGACTCCGCGCTGTGGACCGTGACCAAGGTGCTGCTCGAAGGCGTGGTGCTGGTGGTGATCGTGCTGTTCCTGTTCCTKGGGGATGTGCGCTCGTCGGTGATCGTGCTGGCCACGCTGGTGCTCACGCCGCTGCTGACCTTCATCGTGATGAACCAGGTGGGTCTGTCGGCCAACCTGATGTCGCTCGGGGGGCTGGCCATCGCCATCGGCCTGATGGTGGACGGCTCGGTGGTGGTGGTGGAGAACGCCTTCGAGCGGCTCGGCCACAAGGAGTCCGGCCTGACCAAGACCGAGATCCTGGTCAAGGCGGTGCAGGAAGTGGCCACGCCGGTGATCGTGGGCGTGGGCATCATCATCCTGGTGTTCCTGCCGCTGATGACGCTCACCGGCATGGAAGGCAAGATGTTCGCGCCGCTGGCGTTCACCATCTCGATTGCGCTGGCGATCTCGCTGTTCCTGTCGTTGACGCTGTCGCCGGTGCTGTCGTCCTACCTGCTCAAGGGCGGCGCCGAGCATGACACGCGCCTGATCGCGTTCATGAAGCGCCACTACCTGCGCATGCTGCACTGGACGCTGGCCAATAGCCGCAAGACGGTGATCGGCGCGGTGCTGGCATTCGTGGCGACCATCGGCATCGTGCCGCTGCTGGGCACCTCCTTCATCCCGGAGATGAAGGAAGGCTCGATCGTGCCGGCGCTGGACCGCGTGCCGAACATCTCGCTGGAAGAGTCGATCAAGCTGGAAATGGCGGCCAACAAGCTGGTGCTGTCGGTGCCGGGCGTGAAGTCGGTGGTGTMCGGCGTGGGCCGCGGCGAAAGCCCGGCCGACCCGCAGGGCCAGAACGAATCCACGCCMATCGCCAGCCTGAAGGATCGCGACGAGTGGCCCGACGGCTGGACCCAGGACGATATCGCCAACGGCATCCGCGAGAAGCTCAAGGCCATTCCCGGCGTGCAGATCGTGATGGCGCAGCCGATCTCCGACCGCGTCGACGAAATGGTCAGCGGCGTGCGCTCGGACGTGGCGGTGAAGGTGTTCGGCGATGACCTCGACAAGCTGCGCGACCTGGCAGGCGAGATCGCGCGCGTGGCCGGCGGCATCCCGGGCTCGCAGGACGTCCGCATCGAGCGCATTTCGGGGCAGCAGTACCTGTCGATCGAGATCGACCGCCAGGCCATTGCGCGCTATGGCCTGAACGTATCCGACATTCACGACATCATCGAGATCGCCATCGGCGGCAAGCGCGCCACGGATATCTTCGAAGGCGAGCGTCGCTTTGCCGCGGCGGTGCGCCTGCCCGAGGACTTCCGCGACAACGTGCAGGCCATCCGACAGTTGCTGGTGSCSRCGCCSRACGGCGTGCAGGTGCCGCTGCAGAGCGTGGCGAAGATCGAAGTCACCGACGGCCCCGCGCAGATCAGCCGCGAGATGGCCAAGCGCCGCGTGGTGGTGATGATCAACGTGAAGGACCGTGACCTGGGCGGCTTTGTCGCCGAGTTGCAGCAGGCGGCGGACAGCAAGGTCAAGCTGCCGGAAGGCTACTATCTCGAGTGGGGCGGCCAGTTCCAGAACATGGAACGCGCCATGGGCCACCTGAAGATCATCGTGCCGGTCACCATCGCCGCGATCTTCTTCCTGCTGTTCCTGTTGTTCAACTCACTGCGCTTCGCCACGCTGATCATCACCGTGCTGCCGTTCGCCTCCATCGGCGGCATCATCGGCCTGTTCGTCACCGGCGAGTACCTGTCGGTGCCGGCCTCGGTGGGCTTTATCGCGCTATGGGGCATGGCGGTGCTCAACGGCGTGGTGCTGGTGTCGTACATCCGCACGCTGCGCGATTCTGGCCTGTCGCTGACCGAGGCGGTGGTGCAGGGCGCGACCCAGCGCTTCMGCCCGGTCATGATGACGGCCACCATCGCCATGCTCGGGCTGGTGCCGTTCCTGTTCTCCACGGGGCCGGGGTCGGAAGTGCAGCGCCCGCTGGCGGTGGTGGTGATCGGCGGGCTGATCACCTCGACCTTGCTGACGCTGGTGATGGTGCCTACGCTGTACCGGTGGTTCGACAACCGCAAGCCCGACCCTGGCAAGGACGTCCCGGTCTGAGGCTTGGCAGATCGAAGCAGTTGAGAAACGCCCCGTGCATCGCCTTGCACGGGGCGTTTTTTTTGGCATCTGCCTAATCTTGTCGGGGTCGTGTGACGCCTTTGGTCCTGCTTATCGAACCTGCCGTACCCTGGCAGAAGAGTTGCGCCTTCTGGCTGCACAATGCCGCCGACCATCGTATCCGGCAACGACCCCTTCCGACCTGATGACCGCCGACGCTTTCGCTCAGATGTTCGGGGCGATCGAAGGTATCCCCTCGTGCCAGGAACAACGGCTAACGATTCAGGCGGCCATCAGGGTGCCGTCCGCGGCATGCTCGCCCTCGGTATAGCCATCGCGGTTGCTGATGCGGGCACCGTCGGTGTACGGGTCACGAGCGCGGGAGACCGAGATGCTGGCCACCACCTGCGGCGCGTCATCGCTGCGCGCGCCGTCGTAGAAGGCGTTGCGTTCCCCGTTGCGCGCGCCGTCGGTGAAGGGGTCGCGCGCGTCGTTGCGGGCGCCGTCGATAAACGGGTCGCGCTCTGCGGTGCGTGCGGCGGATACCCGCACGCCATAGCCGTGGTCCGTGGAAAGACCGGCGGCGGACGCCGCCTGCACACCGCCGGCGGCGGCGGCAAGGGCGACGATAGAGACGAGGCGCTTTGCGAAGGTGGCGAAGTTGATGGCGTTCATGATGAATCTCCAGGGCTGTTGGCAGGGCTGCTGTTCCGAGGTCGGGCGCGGCCGGCGATKCAACGGTGGCAGGTTCATCTGGTCTGCTGCTGGTGCTGCTGCCGCCGCCGCGCTACAGGAAGCATTTAAGGCGACCGATGTATCCGGCCCGTAGCGACTTGGGGGCGCGACGGTGAGCGTGCGTATCGCGCTGGACTGGAGATACACAGGCATACAAAGCCGGCGATCGCGGGCGCGTGGAGTGGGCTGTGGGATACACGGCGAGCAAGGTCACGCCGCCGCATGGGAAGCAAGCGCAACGTGCGTGCCCGCCCCGTACCTCTGCGGGCGACGGGGCATGGGCAACTGGCTGGCGACGGGCCTGGGCGAAAGCCTGGGTGCTTCCTGCGGCTGCCTATGGCCGGTTCCCGGCGCCGGCGGGCAGCGCCGCCGCCTGGCGCTTGATGACGGCGCCATCCGGCAGGCCACCGCCCCGGCTGCGCTTCCAGCTGGCCGGCGGCATGCCGAACTCCCGCTTGAACGCGCGGTTGAACGCCGCTTCCGAATCGTAGCCAACCTGCTCGGCCACCGCGGCCAGCGGCCTGCCGCCGCCGAGCAGTTCCTTGGCGGCGATCTGCAGGCGCCAGTGCGCGAGGTATTGCATGGGCGGCTGGTCGAGCAGGTCGGTGAAGCGCTGCGCCAGCGCCGAGCGCGACAGGCCAACCTTACGCGCGAGTTCGTCCACGGTCCAGGGATAGCCGGGCTGCGCATGCAACAGCGCGAGCGCGCGGCCGACGAAGCGGTCGCGCACGCCGGACAGCCAGCCTTTGCGGTCGGCGGGCAGGGTGTCGATGCAGCGGCGCACCGCTTCCACGAACAGCAGCTCGGACAGGCGCGCCAGCACGATGCTGCTGCCCGCGCGCCACTGCGCGGCTTCGGCGACGGCGAACTGCACCGAGGACTCGAGCCACGCGCTGCGCGGGTCGTTGCGCATGTCGATCTTGAAGATGCGCGGCAACGCCGCCAGCACGGGATTGCTCAGCGCGTCGTCGCAGGCAAGGAAGCCGCACACCACGCGGGTGCGGGCGCCGCCGCCGCCGTGGCTGAGCTTCAGGACTTCGCCGGGCACGGTTTCGAGCTGGCCGGACAGCAATGACGCGGACGCCACGGGCGGCAGGTCCAGCGCGCTGCCCATGGTGTGGGCCTCGCCCTGCGGCACCACCAGCAACTCGCCGGCCTGCACGTGCATCGCGGAGCAGGGGTCGTCGACCAGCCGCGCCCAGCAGTTGCCTTCGGTGACCAGGTGGTACGACACCACGCGTTCGCACTGGGGCAGGAACTCTGCGCAGATGGAGGCATCGGTCTGGCCGATCACGCTCCACGGCGCGGTGAACTCTGCGTTGAGAAAGACGGCGCCTCCGAGGCGTACCACACGGAGGACGTCGGATACCGCATCCATAGGCTGCGTTCCCGTCAGTGGCCGGGAGCCGGCAAGTTCCGGCGTCCCGCGCAAGAAAGCTGGACGCTCGATCATTCATCCGGTCCGGCATCGTGAAGATACTACACCCCGCGCCCCGGCAAATGACACCATCGCGGCGGCGCGCGGCGCAAACCTTTCCAGGAGGTGCAGCATGCGTAACGGTAACGCGTACCAGGGCCGCTGTTTTTGCGCAGCGGGGCAGTTGAGCCGGCTGCCCACGGCGGACGGCCTGCCCAAGCTGCGCGAGCCGATCGAGTTGCGCGAGTAGCGCGAGTCGCTCGAATCAGCGCGAGCCGCGTATCCGAATTGCAAGATCAGCCCCGGCGCCGGGCAAACGGCGTCATCACCAGCCGCCGGGCTGACTTTGCCCGCGGAAAACTCTGCAGGAGACCAGGTATGTCAGCCGTTCTTCCCATCACGCCCTCGTCCTCATCGTCCTCACCCGCGGTCGTGTCCGCGCMGCCGGTCGACCTCGCCGCCGTCAAGGGCCGCCAGCAGCTTGCCTGGTCCGCCGGCAACTACGCCGTCGTCGGCACCACGCTGCAGATCGTCGGCGAGAACCTGTGCGAGGCGCTGGACCTGCGCGCCGGCGCATCCGTGCTCGACGTGGCCGCCGGCAACGGCAATGCCACGCTGGCGGCCGCGCGCCGCTGGTGCGAGGTGACTTCCACCGACTACGTGGTATCGCTGCTCGACGCGGCGCGTGCGCGCGCGCAGGCCGAAGGCCACCAGGTCCGCTTCCAGGAGGCCGATGCGGAGAACMTGCCCTTCGCCGCGGCGAGCTTCGACGCGGTGCTTTCCACCTTCGGCGTGATGTTCACGCCGGATCAGGAGCGCGCCGCCGCCGAGCTGGCGCGCGTGTGCAAGCCCGGCGGCAAGATCGGCCTGGCCAACTGGACGCCCGGCAGCTTTATCGGGCAGGTGTTCAAGACCATCGGCAAGTACATTGCGCCCGCGGCGGGTGTGAAGTCGCCGGCGCTGTGGGGGACCGAGGCGCGGCTGCAGGAACTGTTCGGCGCGAGCGCGCGCGCGATCCGCGTGACGCAGCGCGAGTTCGTCTTCCGCTATCGCTCGCCCGCGCACTGGATCGAGGTGTTCCGCACCTACTACGGTCCGATGCACAAGGCATTCGGCGCGCTGGATGCAGCACAGCAGGCGGCATTCGCCGAAGACCTGCGCGTGCTGATGCGCGATCGCAACCGCTCGGGCGATCACACGCTGGTACTGCCATCCGAGTACCTGGAAGTGGTGATCGAGCGGGCCTGAGCCTGGCGCCGGGCCGCGGGCGGCTTCAGGCCCGGCCGCGCTGCCGCGCGCGCGTGGCCAGCGCCTGCGCGAGCAGCTCGTAGCCGCTCACCAGCACGATTCCCGCCAGCACGAGCAGCGCGCCCGCCAGGAAGTCCGGCTCGAGCGTCTCGCCGAGCAGCCATGCGCCGAAGCCCACGCCGAACAGCGGCGTCATGAAGGAGAACACGCCCAGCCTGGAGGCGAGATACTTGCGCAGCAGCCAGAACCAGGTCAGGAAGCTGGCGAAGGACACCACCAGCGCCTGGAAGGCCAGGCTGCCCCAGGCCAGCGCAGTCGGATTGAAGCTGGCCTGGCCGAGGACGGCGGCTGCCGGCAGCAACAGCAGGAAGGCGCCGGCCAGCTGGTAGAGCAGGGTCTGCGTGGCCGGCGCGCGGGCCAGGCTGGAGCAGCGGATCATCACCGTGGTGGCGCCCCAGGCCAGTCCGGCCAGCAGGCCGAGCAGGTCGCCGAGCAGCATGTTCGCCGCATCGCCGCTCGCATCACCGCCCGCGTTGCCGCCCATGAAGGCGAGGGCGATGCCGGCAAAGGCCAGCGCGATGCCGGCCCACTGCGGCACGCGCAGGCGCTCGGCCGGCAGCTTCCAGTGCAGGCCGAGCGCGGCGAAGATGGGCGCCGTGTAGAGAAAGACCACCATGTGCGAGGCAGTGGTCAGGCGCAGCCCTTCGCCGACCAGCAGGTATTCCAGCGCGAACAGGCCGCCGACCACGGCGCCCGGGCCCCAGGTGCCGTCGCGCGGGAACAGGCGTTCGCCGCGCCGCGCCATCAGCAGCGCCACCAGCACCGCGGCAATGCCGGAGCGCAGGGCGATCTGGAGCAGGGGCGAGATATCACGCGCCACTGCCTTCAGTGCCACTTGCTGCAGGCCCCATACCAGGCACAGCACCAGCATCAGGCCAATGGCCTGTGCGTCGACCGGTTTTCGTGAGTCCAAGATGCGCGCGTCCGTGTTCTGGTGAGGTGAGGCTGGATTATGGGCCTGGCGGTTTTTCTTGATATAGTGAAAACCAGTCAATCCATGCCGCCATCCGGCCATGTTCGCTGCCTGCGCGCGCTGGAGGCCGACCCCGGCGACAACCGCGCGCTGCCCGAACTGGCGCACGCGGCCAATACCACGGAGCGCACGCTGGCGCGGCGCTGCCGGCGCGACCTGGGCATGTCGTTCGCCGAGTGGCGCCAGCGCATGCGCGTGCTCAAGGCAATGTCGTTGCTGGAGGCGGGCCGCACGGTCGAGGCCATCGCGMTGGACCTGGGCTACGGYAGCGCGTCGGCCTTTATCTCGATGTTCCGCCGGATGATGGGCGTGACGCCCGACGAATTCCGCCGCGGCGCAGCCGCCAGGGCGCGCGGGGCGCAGTGAGGCCGCACGGCCCTCAGGCGCCTTCGCAGATGATGGCGGTGATCAGCGGTGCGGCATGCTCGGCGCGCGCCTTGCTGCCCGCCGCGCTCAATGCCTTGGCGATGGCGTCCGTATTGCMCACCACCGCCACGCCGTAGAGCKGCTTGTCCAGCGGCGTGCCCTTGCCGGCCTTGAACAGCGAATCGCGCGGCTGGTAGCCGAATACCGCGAACACGCTGCGGCCAAGCACCGTCATGCCGGCGTCGCTGGTCGGCCAGAAGGCATTGACCGAATTGTCMTCCACGCGCATGGGGCTGGCGTCGATCAGGCGCTGCTGCTGCAGCGTGGCGACGAACTTGTGGGGGGTGTCGCCGCACGCCAGCATGGTGTCGAGCGGGGCGGCGCTGCCGAGTGCTGGCACGGCTGCCAGCAKCGCGGCGAGTAGCGGATATCTCATGATGGGCGCTACTTTAACCTGCCTCGCCGCGCGCCGCCKGGCCATGCTCACGACCCTGCTCACTGCATGGCCTTCAGGTCGCCGATGCGCACCAGCATCTCGGTGAACATCTGCATGTCCAGGTCGAGGTCGGTCACCTCCTTGTACTCCTTGGCGTTGTGGGCGGTGTATTTCTTGCCCGGCATGGCGGGGCCGAAGTTGATCGCGTTGGGCATCAGCTTGGCCGTGGTGCTGCCGGCCGTGGGCACGGGGCGCGCTTCCAGCCCGGTGGTGTCGCCGAAGATGTTGAGCAGCGTGGACAGCCACGCGCCCTTGGGGTCGCGCGCMATCCAGTTGCCCTGGTCATGGCTGATGCTCAGCGTGGTGTGGCTGGCGGCGGCCCAGGCGTTGATCTTCGCGGCCACGGCCGCGCTCAGCGCCTCGGGCGTGCTGCCGCGCGGCATGCGTACGTTGGCGGTGACTTCGAGCTGCCCGTCCTTTTCGCGCGCCAGGTTGGGCGAGATGGTCAGCGGGCCCATGAAATCGTCCTTGTAGGCCACGCCCATCTTCTCGCCGAGGTAGTCCAGGCCATACAGGTCTTCCAGGTACCAGGCGGCGCGGGCGTAGTGGTTGTCGGCMAGCGGCACGCCGGATTCGCGCAGGAACAGCGCCAGGCGCGGCAGCGGGTTGACGCCTTCCTCGGGGCGCGAGCCATGCGCGGAGCTGCCGGTGACCTTGACTTCGAGGCTGTCGCCGGACTGGCTGATGTCGATGCTGAACCTGCCTTGCGCCGCGTACTTTGCGATAAAGGGGGCGCGCGCCGCTTCGAGGCGGGTCCGCGCGGCGGTMAGGTCGCCGCCCTTGAGCTGCGCGCTGGCGGTCTGCGGCACGGCATTGGCGGCCGCCGCGCCGCTCATGGCGACGATGGCGGTGGTCTTGCCGTCGGCGGGCTGCACGGGAAAGAACACCTTCAGCGCGCCCGAACCCTTCTCCGCCACCACGGCGGGGTATTTGCTGTCGAGCACGATATTGTAGGCGGGCAGCGTGGTGCGCTGCTGGTAGTACTTCATGCCGTCGCCGCCGGTTTCCTCGGTGGTCTCGATCATCAGGCGGATGGTGCGGTCGAGCTTCAGGCCGCTGTCCTTCACGGTCTTCATGGCGTACAGCACGGTGGCGATCGAGCCCTTGTCGTCGATGGTGCCGCGGCCATAGAGGTAGTCGCCCACGCGCGTGACCTTGAACGGATCGAGCCTGGTGCCGTCGTCGAGCACMCATTCGCTTGCCACCGCCGGCACCACGTCGGCATGCGTCAGCAGCCCGAACGTCTCCTTGCCGCGGCCCGGCAGCGTCACCTCGAACACGCGGTTGTCCACGTTGCGGAACTGCAGGCCGAAGTCCTTCGCCATGTCTTCGACCAGCTTGCCGAAGGCGATGATGTCGGGGTTCTCGTGCTGGGGGATCTTGTCGTCGCGCACGGTACGCAGTGCCACCATGCGTTCGATGGCGCCGAGCACGGCATCGTGGTTGTGCAGGCGGTTGTACACGCCGAGCAGGCGGCCGATATTGGTCAGGTCGTCGCCGCGCAGCGGCTGGTGCTTGCGATAGGCCGCCACGCTGCGCGCCAGCATCGGGTCGGCCTTGACCGCCTGGTCGAGGAAGGCGTCGAGGCTGGCCTGCGCCTTGCCGGTCTGCGCCGCGACCAGGGCATCGAGCGCGGGCTTCTTCAGCGTGTCGGCGAAGGCGTGCGGGGCCGCCGCCAGCGATAGCAGGAGAAGGGGCGCGAGGACGGAGGAGCGTTTCATGGGCAGGGCCTGTCTGGGGCGTGGCGGAAAACGCGCGATATTCGCACGAGCCGGCGCGCCGGCGCAAATGCGGTTTTCCCTGCAGTGATGTTCCTCCGCGCCCTCAGCCCGCCTGGTGCCCGGGTGCAGGCTTCCTGCCGATCAKGAAACGCACGCCATCCGGGCCGTAGCGCTCGGCGTGCGCCTCGTTGGCCTGCAGTTGGAAGGTGTCTCCTGCCCGGTAGGCCCGTTCCTCGCCCCCGATGGCCAGGTAGAGCACGCCCTCCAGGATCAGTGCCCTGGCTTCGAACGGATGCGTGTGGACCGGCATGGAGCCGTTGGGCTCGCGCGTGACCGTCGTGACCTCCTGGAAGCCGTCGCGGGCGAGGGCGCTGGTGAATGCATCGTGTTCCATGATGTCTCCGGCCTGGCGGACCGGCGCTGCGATCGGGGCAAGGCAATGGGGAATGGGGCTGGTGCCCTTGAATATAGGCGCTATCGATCCCGGCGCAAACGCGCGCCTTTGCTGCATTTGCCCGGCGCCCGGGACCGGCGCGCCGGCCGGCATGGCGCGCTTGCTGTCATGGGCATGCCGCGCGGTGCGGCAGATGCATCACCTGCCGCCGCGGCGCCATGGTCCTCGATCCAGGCGGCTACCGCACACAACGCCAGCCTCGCGGGCCGCATCGGGGTAATGCGAACCGCCAGACCTCGGTAGAATCGGTCAACCCACCCGCGCGGCAGTGCGCCGCAGGCACGCCCGCGGCACTAAAGGAACGAGACAAGATGAGCAACGAGAATTCCTCCCCTTCCGCATCCGCCGCCGCCCCGGCGGACGGCAAGCCGGTCCTTGAATATCCCTGTGGCGACGCCCCGGCGCCCGGCAGCGTGAAGGAGATCGTGCCCGGCCTGCTGTGGATCCGCATGCCGATGCCGTTCGCGCTGAGCCATATCAACCTGTGGGCGGCGCGCGACGGCAGCGGCTGGGCGGCGTTCGACGCCGGGCTGCAGACCAGCGAGACCGCCGCCGGCTGGCGCGATCTGTTCGCGAAGGACGGCGCGCTGGCCGAAGGGCTGACCCGGCTGTTCGTCACCCATATGCACCCCGACCATATCGGCATGGCCGGCTGGCTCAYCCGCAAGTTCGCCTGCCGGCTGTGGATGACGCGCCTGGAATACCTGAACTGCCGCGTGCTGGMGGCGGACACCGGGCGCGAGGCGCCGGAGGACGGCGTGCGCTTCTACCGCCGCGCCGGCTGGGACGACAACGCCATCGAGGGCTACCGTGCGCGCTTCGGCGGCTTCGGCAAGTTCGTCCATGCGCTGCCGGACAGCTACCGCCGCCTGCGCGATGGCGAGACGCTGCAGATCGGCKAGCACGCGTGGCGGGTGGTGGTGGGCAACGGCCATTCGCCCGAGCATGCCTGCTTCTACAGCGAGGCCTTGAAGGTCCTGATCAGCGGTGACCAGATCCTGCCGCGCATCTCGTCCAACGTCTCGGTCTTTCCCACCGAGCCGGATGCCGACCCGATGGGCGACTGGCTGGCCTCGCTCGCCAAGCTGCGGCGCGAGGTGCCGGACGATGTGCTGGTGCTGCCGGCCCACAACGAGCCGTTCCGCGGCCTGCACGCCCGCATCGACCATCTGGAGCGCAGCCAGCACGCGGCGCTGGACCGGCTGCGCCAGGCGCTGGGAGAGCCCAAGCGGGCGGTGGACGTATTCGGCCAGCTATTCTCGCGGCCGATCGGCGCGGAGCCGGGGCTGCTGGGCATGGCGACCGGGGAGAGCATCGCGCACCTGAACTACCTGCTGCACCGGGGCGAGGCGGTCATGCAGGCGGGCGAGGACGGCGTCGCGTGGTATCGCGCGGCGTGAGCCGCGACTGAGCGCCCCGGGCCGCCCCGGGCTGCGCTACCAGGCCGCCACCGTGGGCAGGTGCCAGTCGTTMCACACCGCCAGCAGGCGCAGCGTGAAGCAGGCCCCGCMGCCGGCCACGGCGGCCGCYACGGGCGGCAGCCGCAGCGCGCGCGCGCCGATCGCCACCGCCGCGCCAAGCCAGGCCGCGGTGGCGTAGATGTCCGCGTGCAGCACGGTGGGTACCTGTGCCAGCAGCATGTCGCGCACCACGCCGCCGCCCACGCCRGTGACCGCGCCAATCAGTGTCGCGGCGAAGGGGCGCACGCCATAGAGCCGGGCCTTCTCGGCGCCCGCCACGGCAAACAGCGACAGGCCTGCCGCGTCGAGCAGGACAGGCAGCAGGCCGGCAAAATCCTGCGCGGCCGAGTGGAAGACGAAGGCCGCGGCGCCGGTCAGCATGGCGAGCGCGGGATAGCGCCAGTCCCGGATCGCGTTGGGCGGGGCCGCGCCGATCAGCAGGTCGCGGAGGATGCCGCCGCCCACTGCCGTCACCAGCGAGACCACCACCACGCCGAGCAGGTCCAGCCCGTGCCGCATGCCGCTGATGGCGCCTTCCAGCGCAAACACGGTGGTGCCGGCAAGATCGGCTGCCAGCACGACGACTTCGGCTTTTGTTCTCATTGTGTGCGGATGACGTGGGTAGCGTAGGCAGCATACTGGCCGCCGCGCCGGCGCGCCAGCGTATGAGCGCGGCGGCGC